>CANKZE010000028.1 GCA_947488545.1 Bacteroidota bacterium | reverse complement strand
AGGAAAACCTTTTATGAATTGGTAGGCATTCGCTTGTTTTGCTGCTTTAATAATTTCTTCTTCAGTAGCATTTGGTTTTCCATAAGCAATATTTTCACGAATGGTTCCACCAAATAAAATGACATCCTGGGGAACGATACTCATATTTCCACGTAGGGTTTCTAAATCGTAGTCGTAAATATTTTTTCCGTCAATCGTAATTTCTCCACCTTCTATGTTATAAAACCTTAATAATAAAGAGGCTATTGTTGATTTTCCAGCACCACTTGGTCCTACGATTGCTATTTTCTGACCAAAATCAGCATTAAAGCTAACGTCTTTTAGTACTTGAATTTCTTTTCTTGATGGATATGAAAAAGCTACTTTTTTGAAACTCACATTTCCTTTTAATATTTTTTCTGCACCAATTTCAGAAGAGTTAATTTTTTCAGGAGTTTCTTCTAATAGTTCGAAAACTCGTTCTGTTGCACCAACTGCTTTTTGAATTTGAGCATATAATTCAGCAATTCCTCCAAATGAAGCTCCAACAAAAGTGGAATACAATACAAATGATATTAATTGTCCTACACTCATTTCACAACTAATACTCAATCGAACGCCAAACCAAACTACTGCTACAATTGCACCAAAAAGGCAAAATATGATGAAAGAGGCAAAATAACCTCTAAATTTTCCTCCCTTAATTGCAATTTTTACAATTTCTTTAATCTTACCATTATAACGTGCAATTTCATACCATTCATTTGCGAAAGCTTTAACAATACTAATTCCTTGCATCGTTTCTTCCACGATTACCTGACTTTCTGCAACTTGATCTTGGACTTTCTTGGAATATTTTCTAATGAATCGACCAAATATAACAGCGGCAACTGCCACTAACGGAACAACAGATAACATTAATAAAGTTAGCTTAATACTCTCGCTGGCTAACAATGCTATTCCCCCAATTATTAATATAAATTGTCTTAAAAATTCAGCAATTGTTGAAGTTAAAGTATCTTGAATTTGAGTGATATCGGAGCTAATTCGGCTATTTAATTCACCAACTCGTTTTTGAGAGAAAAAGGTCATTGGTAATTTCACCAAATTGCTATACAAAGCCAAACGTAAATTTGCCAAAGTATTTTCAGTAAAATTGACGAATAATGACAATCTAAAAAAGGAGAAAAGCGATTGAAATAAAAGAATTACTAGTAATCCACCCGCAATTAAATTGGCTTGTTCGTTGTCTTTATTTTTAACACAATCAATTAATAATCCCATTAATTTCGGAAATGCCAGCGCAGTTCCACCAGTAAATAACAAGAAAATTAAACCTACATAAAATTTCCATTTATGATTTTCAGCATATTTAAATATTAATATTGCTTTACTTAGAGAAGATTTAGTAAGCTTTGATTTTGGTAAATCATTTTCTTTAAAACGAGCCATTTATATGATGTTTGTTTGCAAATGTAATCTTAAACCAAACTATTAGTATTTAATATTTGTTAAATAAAAAGTCTATTAATTATTTTCCTTTTTCTAAAGCAGTTAAGATTGTTTTAATTTGATCTACATCAATTCTTTTAGCTTTGATTTTCTTGTCTTTATCCAATATATAAATAACAGGAGTAGAGTAGATGTCGTATTTGTCTTTCAAATTGTTGTAATGTACTCCGTCATAAACGTTTATCCAATCTAATTTTTTCTCAACAACGTACTTTTTATATTTATCAAATTCTTGTTGGGTATAAACACTAAAAACTTTTATATCAATTTTTTCTTTCAATAATTGGTGATACAATTCAATTAATTTCGGAATTTCTGCTTGACAATGACTGCAATCAACATCCCAAAACACGAGTAAAGTATATTTTGCTTTTAAGGAATGAAGCCTTAAAAATGATTTTTCTATTTCCGGTGCATTAGCATAGAAAATTTTGGTCATTTCCTCACTTGTTTTGGCGCTTTCAAAGCCCATTTTTACAATTTTATCATGACTTTCAATTGGTATCATTGGTAAATCTGGAGCAACAGCTTCAAGTAAAAGAGGTCTTAATATATTTGCACGATTAATAATATTATTTACAATATTATCATCGTTATAAATGTCTTTTGCTTTCCCAGTTTTAAAATATTTATCTACGATGTAAACAAATACTTTGTCATAACCCATAATTTTTGAAGTTTCATATTTGTTTACAAAATGAGCTAATAACAATTTGTACATGATTGAACCATCAACAGCTTGATTCATAATACGGTCAATTTCAACAGCAACCGAGTCGGGATTTCTAATCACAACTCCATCAAAATAGCGTGATAAACGACCATGGAAAAAAGGAGTTCTTGCTAATCCATCTTCTTTAAAATCAACACCATCCCAATAGTGTTTTTTATAATAATCATAAACAGCAATGCTATCAGGACGACCATTGGAAGCTTTTGGAATGTCTTTTAAGTATTTCTCAATTTTCAAATTCAAAGCATCACTAATGAAAGTCCCTTTGTTTTTAAGTATAAATGACTTTTCAAAATTTTCTATATTTTCATTGATTGCTTTTTGTTTGGTTGACATAAAATCGGTTGAATCCTTTTTGCTAAGTCCTTTTGTTTTTAACAAATTAGATTCAAAATCACGTCTTTGAACTTCGAAATATTTGATATAATCGAAGAAATCATTTTGAATTTTAGAATTGCTACATTGCAACATTTCTTTATAATTGGTCACCGATTCACTAGAAATATCTAGATTTTGATTTTCATCATCAACAAAGAAATCAAAATAGATTATTTTTCCTTGACCTACAAGTGAATAAATCCCTTTTGATAATTTCTTTTTTCCATTGAACACAATTTTACCATTTTTGATTGTGGTACAGGTATCAACGATCATATTTTTATCAAATTGGTAAAAAGTCAAGTAGGCGAGAGTGTCCTTGCAATTTTTTAAATTAATTTTAATGTCATAAGCATTTTGAGCTTTGGCAGAATTAATTGAAAATAAAACGACTAATAAAAAGATTAATTTTTTCATTTATAGTAATGTATTTAAAATAAAATAGTAAATAAATTCTAGTTATCTTAATTGCGCTCCTAATTGGGTTTGGAAATTGTTTTGAAGTTTACTCATGATTTTTTCAATTTGAGTATCCGTTAAAGTCTTAGATTCATCTTGAATAGTGAAACTAACCGCATATGATTTTTTGCCTTCTGGCAAATTCTTACCTACGTAAACGTCAAACAAAGTAATTTCTTTCAACAATGATTTCTCTGTTTGCCTTGCAATATTGTAAATTTCTTCAAAAGCAACTGATTCATCCAAAAGCAAAGCTAAATCTCTTCTAACTTCAGGATATTTTGGAATTTCAACAAATTTGATTTTGTTTGAAATAGATTTTAATACCGCATTCCAATCGAAATCGGCATAAAAAACTTCTTGCTTAATATCGAAATGTTTCAATATTGATTTTTTAACGGTTCCAAATTCTACCAATACGTTATTTCCATTTGCAAAAGCGATTCCTTCTGCAAAAACATCATTTGAAATAGGTTTAGTAGTAAAATTATTAATTCCTAATCTCGATAAAACACTATTAATATATCCTTTAAACAAGAAAAAGTCAGATGGTTTTTGAGCGTTTGTCCAGCTTTCATCCAATCTATTTCCGGTGGTAAATAATGACAAGTGTTTTGGTTCATCAAAACCAGAAGGTAATTTATGGTAGGTTTTTCCAAATTCAAATAACTTTAAATCGGTGTTTCTACGATTAATATTAAATGAAACGGCCTCCAACCCTGAAAACAACAAAGATTGTCTCATTGCAGACAAATCATTACTTAAAGGATTAAGAATGTGTACGTTATAATCTTCTTTTAAATTTTCTGACAATTTTATGTAATCAGGAGCGGTCAAAGAATTGGCCATCATTTCATGAAATCCTAGTGACGTCAATTGATTTCCAATAACATTTTGAACCTTATAATCTTCAGTTCTACCAGATTTGGCAACTGTCGCATTTACTTTATTGGTAAAATTGATATTGTTGTAACCATAAACTCTAAGTAACTCTTCAATTATATCAATTTCTCTTTGAACATCAACACGATAAGCTGGAATTATCAGCCCTAAACTAGAATCAGAAACGCTAGTTACTTTGATGTCTAAAGAAACTAATATTTTCTTGATTGTTTCTTTTGGAATTTCTTGACCAATAATTTTGGTAACTTTTTCAAAATTTAAAACAACTGGAAAATCACCATTTTTAGTATTATTTACGTCAATTAAATCTGAAGTAATTTCTCCGCCAGCAACTTCTAAAATTAATGTGGCTGCTCTTTTCAAAGCATAATCAGTAATAGCTGGGTCAATTCCTCTTTCAAATCTGAATGAAGCATCAGTGCTTAAACCATGTCGTTTGGCCGTTTTACGAATTGAAACCGGATTAAAATAGGCGCTTTCTAAAAAGATAGCACTCGTAGTTTCTGAAACTCCTGAATCCAAACCTCCAAAAACACCTGCAATACAAAGTGGCCCTTGACTATCACAAATTATGATGTCTTCTTCATTCAAACTTCTTTCAATTCCATCTAATGTTGTAAATTTTGTTCCAGATTTTACTGTGTCAACAATAATATTTCCATTTATTTTTGATGCATCAAAAGCGTGAAGAGGTTGTCCTAATTCATGAAGTACATAATTGGTAACATCGACAATATTGTTTTTTGGTGTTAACCCAATAGCTTTTAGTTTATTTTTTAGCCATTCTGGAGAAGGCTTAACTGTAATTCCTGAAATGGTAATTCCACAATATCTAGGAGTTAATTTTGGGATATTTACTTTAACATCAACTTTGAATGTTCTTTTATCTACCTTAAATTTATTTACAGATGGAGTAATTAATTCGTATTTTTTTCCGTCTCTTTGAATTAAACCAGCACGTAAATCTCTTGCAACGCCCCAATGACTCATGGCGTCAGCGCGATTTGGAGTTAATCCAATTTCAAAAACTTCGTCTGTTTCAATTTTAAATACTTTAGCAGCTGGAGTTCCTGGAACTAAACTAGAATCAAGAACCATAATACCATCATGACTGTCACCAAGACCTAATTCATCTTCAGCGCAAATCAATCCGTGGCTTTCTTCACCTCTAATTTTTCCTTTTTTAATTTCAAATGATTCCCCTTCTTTATCGTATAATTTTGTGCCAATTGTTGCAACAGGAACTTTTTGTCCCACAGCAACATTGGAAGCACCACATACAATTTGAATAGGAGCCCCAGATCCAATATCAACAGTCGTTACTTTCAATTTATCTGCATTTGAATGTTGAACGCAAGTTAGCACATGGCCAATCACGACTCCTTCTAATCCGCCTTTCAAACTTTCGAATTTTTCTACTCCTTCAACTTCTAATCCTAGATCGGTTAATACATCAGCAGTATCTTCCGATTTTAAATCGATATTAATAAATTGCTTTAACCAGTTGTATGATATTTTCATTTTTTTCTATAATAATGATGCAAATATAAGGATTGCTAATTGTTGTATGAAAGATTTTTATTGCTTTTTATCACTAATTATTAACTATCTAAGAAGGGAGAAATGGGAACTAAATTTCTGGCTTGTACCTAATTCTGAATAATAAACTGTAAACCAATAATCTGTAGCAGGTAAAGTGTTTCCGTTGTATGTGCCATCCCAACCTGGCCCTGAAGGTTTTATTTGTTTTATGAGTTTTCCATATCTGTCAAATATATCTATATAGGAATTAGGTTGGTTTTTTAGTTCTGTAATATTCCAAGTGTCATGAATTGTATCCCCATTAGGAGTAAAGTAATTCGGGTAATCAATTATTTGAACTGTAATTTTTTTAACCCCACAGTAATACAAATCTCTAACCCATATTTCATGCGTTCCCATTGATAAATTTGTGAATACATTACTATCTTGATAAGGATTAAAATCTAATTTGTATTCGTAAACTCCAACAGGAATAACATTAACGGTAACGGTTTGTGTTTCTGAAAAATAACTTGAAACTGTTGCTGTTACTATTCCAGGAGGCAAATGAGTATCAATAGTTGAATTTGCAGCAGCGGAACAGCCAGTAATACTATTTGTTGCAACAACAGAATATGGGCCAGGTTGAGTAGCTCGGTAATTATTTCTATTTTGACCTGCAATAATTCCAGTGCTATTTGACCAAACAAATGTATGACTTGCTGAACTTAGATTGGCAATTAAAGTGTAGCTACCAAGTGAGTTCCCAGCATCATCTAGGCATATATATCCATCTTGTGGCAATGTTACTATTGGCAAACTATTAACAATCAAAGTCCCATTATAAATTGCTGCGGGAGCACATCCACCTTGGGTTGTAATGGTGAAATTAAAAGTTCCGGTCGTTGTAGGTGTTCCTGAAATTGTAAAAACATTATTATTATAATTCCCTGATAATCCTGTGGGTAAATTTCCCGAAGTTATGGAAGCATTTGTTGCCAAACCACCAATATTAAATGTAATTGGGTTGATTACCGAGTTTAAGCACAAAGTCGGAATTGGGGCATTTAATGTGATACTCGGAAGAGGATTTATAATAATTGTAAAATTAGAAGTTGAAGCGGTTTGGCAAATAATTGGATTTGCAATTAATGTGTAAGTAACTTGGTAATTTCCAGGCAAACTATTTGCAAGATTTATTTCGCCCGTAGAAGAGTTGATACTCAGTCCAGCGGTTGATGTAAATGTTCCTCCATTTGTAAATCCCGTTGCAGGAATTATTGTAGGATTTATATCGTTAATACAAATGGGTGAATTGTAAGTAAAAGCACTAATTGTTGGTGGTAAAACGGATAAATTAAAATCGGTAATTGCAAAACATCCAGTAAAAGTATTACTTAATCTGATGAAAATTTGTTGGGGATTTGAGGTATTTCTAAAATTGTTTGGATTAGCAATTGCATTAGTATTAGTTACCGCATCATTATAACTGGTATGATAAGTAGCTACTAAATTAGGCTGAGCGCCAATGGCTAAATTGGTATTTGGGGTCATATCAAAAAATGCTTCTCCAGGGAAATTGGGCAAACTACATTTTTGAAAATCAATTTTTGAAATAGTAGTTGGTGCTTGAAAAAAAGTAGCAGTTCCTGTCCAAGATATTGAAAATGCACTTACGCCCACAGGTCTATCAATTGCAATAAAATAGGTTTCATTATCTAGAACATTCATCCATTGAACATAACTATTTCCATCTGGACCAGGACCTTCGCTTACGTCAATTTCAGTGCTGTTTAAACCGGTTAAATTGTCGGATAAATTGGCATTTAGCGGATTTGTTGTGGAGCATCGAATTGCTGTCCCTAAATTACCACAAGTAGCATTTGGTCCGAAAATCCAAAAATCTAAGTCTTCTACTAAATTAGGACTTTGCGGAGTTAAAGTAAATCCTAAAGTACCTCCAGTTCTGATTTTTATTTTCAACCACAGACTATTTGTTTCTCCTAAACCGCAAGCATTTCCTGGATTAATTTCTTGAATTCCAATTCCGTTGGCAGTTAAACCCGATAAATTGGCGTTTCCACAAATGAAAATAGCATCTACACAGTTGTTTTGAGCTGAAATTGTAAATGATATTAAAAAAGCGAATATCGATAATCTTCTAGATAATTTATTTAAAAATAAACTCATATTGGCGTTTTAAAATTGAATGTAAATTTATATAAATTATTGTAAAAACGTTAGTTTAATTAGGCTAACTTATGTAATTCCAAATATTTTTTCTTTTGGATATTTCCATAAATACTTCTCTTAATATCGAATTGATAGGTTTTTCCAAAGCTGCGTCTTCTTTTAATATTTTAACGGCATAATTTCGAGCCAGGTTTAAAATATCTCTATCTTTAACTAAATCGGCAATTTGAAGGTTTAAAACACCGCTTTGTTGCGTCCCCATTAAGTCTCCGGGACCTCGGAGTTTTAAATCGACCTCTGCAATTTCAAAGCCATCATTGGTTCGAACCATAGTCTCCATTCTAGTTTTGCTATTGTTTGACAGCTTATTGGAAGTCATTAGTATACAATAACTTTGATCCGCACCACGACCAACGCGTCCGCGCAATTGATGCAATTGTGAAAGTCCAAAACGTTCCGCGCTTTCTACAATCATAACGCTAGCATTCGGAATATTAACACCAACTTCAATTACTGTTGTAGCAACCATAATGTTGGTTTTTCCTTCTGCAAATCGTTTCATTTCAAAATCCTTTTCCTCCGCTTTCATTTTTCCATGAAGTATTGAAACGGCATATTTAGGCAAAGGAAATTCTCTAGAAATCGTGTCGTAACCGTCCATTAAATCTTTAAAATCCATCTTTTCAGATTCTTGTATTAATGGGTATACAACATAAATTTGTCGACCTAAATCAATTTGATCGTTTACAAATGCCATTACATTCAAACGATTATTATCGTAACGATGGACTGTTTTGATGGGTTTTCTGCCAGGCGGCAACTCATCAATTAATGAAATGTCTAAATCTCCATACAAACTCATTGCCAATGTCCTTGGAATAGGGGTAGCTGTCATGACTAAAACGTGTGGTGGAATTTCATTTTTCTTCCACAATTTTGAACGTTGTTCTACTCCAAATCGGTGTTGCTCATCAATTATTGCTAAACCTAAATTTTTAAATTTTACCTTTTCTTCCAATAAGGCATGGGTGCCAATTAATAGTTGTAATTCACCATTTTCCAATTCCTCATGAATGATTTTTCTATCTGAAGTTTTTGATGAACCAGTTAGCTTTTTAATATTGATATTCATTGTTTTAGCCAATTCTGACAAACCAATAAAATGCTGATTGGCTAGAATTTCTGTAGGCGCCATTAAACAAGCTTGAAATCCATTGTCCAATGCCAAAAGCATGCTCATAAATGCCACAATTGTTTTTCCAGATCCAACATCTCCTTGCAACAATCGATTCATTTGTGCAGGATTTCCCATGTCATTTCTAATTTCTTTGAGAACTCTTTTTTGTGCATTTGTCAATTCAAATGGCAAGTGGTTTTCATAGAAATCACTAAATAGATTTCCTACTTTATTAAATGCATGGCCTTTAATTTTATGTTTGCGAACTAAATTCTTAGTAATTAAATGCAACTGTATGTAAAATAACTCTTCAAACTTCAATCGGAATTGGGCTTTCGCCAATGTTTCAGAGCTTTTTGGAAAATGAATATTGAAAAGCGCCTCTTTTTTTGTGATTAAATTAAGTTCGGTTCGTAAGTATTCTGGAAGTGTTTCTGAAAATAAATTGTGCGTTTCTAGAAATAATTGTTGCATTAATTTATTCACAACTTTATTGGTAATCCCTCTGTTGGTAAGCGTTTCTGTAGATGGATAAACGGGTTGCATTGCTGAACGCAAACTCTTTTCGTGGTCCGACAAAAGTTCAATTTCAGGATGAGCCATATTGTATGCATTCCCAAATGAGGTGCATTTTCCAAAAATCACTATCGGAACATTCAATTCTAAACTCTCTCGAATCCATTTATGACCTTGAAACCAAACTAACTCCATTTGCCCAGTTTCATCTACAAATGTGGCAACCAATCTTTTTTTACCCTTAGCAGGTTCAACAGTTTTAATGTGGATTATTTTTCCAATCAATTGAACTTCAACGCTATTATTGTCTAATTCGTTGATTTTGTAATAACGAGTTCTGTCAATGTAGCGGTACGGATATAAATTGATTAAATCGAGGTATTTATGAATGCCTAATTCTTTGCGCAACAATTCTCCACGTTGGGGTCCAACGCCTTTTAGGAATTCAATGGGAGTTTGAAGCAATTGAGACATTTTTTTTAGTCTTTGAACTATTTACAGCGAAGATAGCTTTTTGTTTGCAAATTTGAAAATGAGATTCCAGAACTTATTTGACGAAAGTTGTGATATATTAATCAAAGGCAATATCTTTGATACTTAAATAAATACAAATGCAAACCCATTTAGCACTGCTTCGAGGAATTAATGTTTCCGGTCATAACATGATTAAAATGGACGTTTTGAAAAGTACCCTTGAGAATATGGGTTTTCAAAATGTTCAAACTTATATCCAATCAGGAAATGTTTTTTTGGATTCTGATGAAGAAAGTCCAGCTAAAATTGCATTTGTCATTAAGCAAGAAATTTATAGGGTTTTGGGTTATGATGTACCAATAATTGTAATTTCTAAAGCTGATTTACAAGCGTGTTTTGTTAATTGTAATTTTCTAAAAGAGAAAGAAGTTGACACCAAAAAGTTGTATGTTGCTTTTGTATCTAAAGAATTAAAAGCAGATAGCATCAATGATTTAAAAATGAGTCAGTTCAAGCCAGATGAGGTTCAAATTGATAACACTAGAATATTTATCAAATACCATATTGGGGCAGGTAAAACGAGATTGGATCAAAAATATATTGAGAAAAAACTCAACTTGACAGCTACCATTAGAAATTGGAATACAGTTTCTCAGTTATTAAAAATATATGAAGAGCAATAATTTATGAGATATTTACTTTTATTTATTTCCTTATTTTCATTTGCACAACAATCAAAATCAGTTGATTTCACATCAGTTTTAGGTAAAATTGAAGTCAACCCATTAGACAAATCAGTTTCGGGAGATGTTACCTATGATTTTATAATCAACAAATCAATAGACACTATAAAAATTGACGCTCAAAATATTGATTTTACCAATTTGAAAATTAATAATATCGAAGTTAAATACAGCAATAATAGAAAACAAATCTTACTTTTTGAAGGATATAAATCAGGTAAAAATAAGTTGACTTTCAATTATTTAGCGCGACCAAAACAAGCGATGTATTTTGTAGGAAAAGGGGAGCAGCTACAAATTTGGACTCAAGGTCAAGGAAAATACACGAGTAATTGGTTTCCAAGTTTTGATGATCCTAATGAGAAATTGATATTCAATTTGGATATCAAATTTAACAATCAGTTTCAAGTTATTTCCAATGGAAAATTAGAAAACAAAATTACAATTCAAGACAATTTTATTTGGAATTACCGAATGAAAAAGCCCATGAGTAGCTATCTTCTGATGATTGCAATTGGCAAATTTGAAATTAAAGAAGAGCAGTCGCAGAGTGGGAAATCTTTATTTTATTATATCGAAAAAGAAGATTTTAGTAAGTTGGAACCGACCTATCGTTATTCTAAAACCATATTTGATTTTTTCGAAAAAGAGATTGGTATAAAATATCCCTGGGAAGTTTACAAGCAAGTTCCCGTTCGCGATTTTTTATATGCTGGTATGGAAAATACTTCGGCTACAGTGTTTTCAAGGGATTTTGTGGTTGATGAAATTGGTTTTAACGATAAGAATTATGTTAATGTAAATGCGCATGAGTTGGCTCACCAATGGTTTGGAGATTTAATTACGGCTCAATCGGGAAAACACCATTGGTTACAAGAAGGTTTTGCAACCTATTATGCTTTATTGGCTGAAAAAGAAGTTTTTGGGGATGATTATTTCTATAAAAAACTATATGAAACTTCTATTCAATTGAGAAATGCATCAAAAACGGATTCTATTCCAATTTTAAGTGAAAAAGCAAGTACATTATCGTATTATCAAAAAGGTGCTTGGGTATTATTTATTTTAAGAGAAGAAATTGGTTCTAAGATTTTCCAAAAGGCAGTTAAAAATTATCTAAATAAATATTCTTTTAAAAATGTAACTACTGATGATTTTTTGAATGAAATCAAGAAAATATCTAAATACGATTGTGAAGCATTCAGAAAGAAGTGGCTTGAAAATCCGAAGTTTGATTATGATTATGCCATCAAATTATTATCTAAAAACAACTCGATAAAAACACTTTTGGATATAAAAAGAATGAAAGCAATTCCTTTTGCTGAAAAACGGGAGTTATTTGAAAAAACAATGATTTCCATCGTTTATTATCCAATAAAAGAAGAAATCATTTATCAGTGTGAAAAAGTGCCATTTGAAGAAAAAAAGCAACTTTTAATGTTGGCTTTAGCTACAAATGAAATTAATATCCGACAAGCAATTGCGAATACCACTCCAAAAGTGTCATTGGAGTTTAAATCGGACTTCGAATCGCTATTGAATGACAATTCCTATATTACCAAAGAAATTTCATTGAGTACGTTTTGGGCTCAATTTCCAGAAGATCAAAAGAGAATTTTAGACAAATCAAAAGAATGGATAGGATTTAATGATAAGAATCTCAAAATATTATGGTTAACTTTAGCTCTTGGAACCAAAGAATACCAAATGGGGGACAAAGCAAAATTCTATGATCAATTATTGAATTATTGTAATCCTGAATTTGAGACGTCCATTCGACAAAATGCAATGGAAAACTTACTTTTCATCAATGATAAAGACAAAAATGTACTTCCAAACCTAGTAAATTCAATAACAAGTTATCGATGGCAGTTTTCAAAATTTGGAAAAGACAAAATCCGTTTATTATTGAAAAATCCTAACATTCGAACTTATTTAGAACAGCTTTTACCTAATTTACAGAAAGAAGAGAATTCAATATTAAGCAAAATTTTAAACGAAAAACCGAGCAATTAACATTATTATTTATACATTTGATATATATTAACCTTAAATTAAAGACATTATGACTTCAAAAAGACTCTTAATTTTGGTTTTGTTATTTCCTTTTTTATTCAACAATTGTAGTAGTGATTCGGGAATTGACGGAAATTCAAATGCTACTCCTTTAAACTTTGGAAGTGAAGTATCGAAAAATTTTACAGGACAAATTCTTGACGAAAACAATAATCCTGTTTCAAACGTTGCTATTACCGTTGCAAATAAATCAGCAACTACCGACGTAAATGGTGTTTTTATCATCAATAACGCAACTGTTCGAGATAAGTTTGCATTTGTTACAGCAAAAAAAGCAGGCTATTTAGATGGTTCTCGCTCATTAGTTCCAACTAATGGAATGAATAATGTTAAAATTACACTTTTATCAGGAACTATTGTAGGTACTGTAAATTCTGGAGCTACAGGAAGTGTTTCTTTATCAAATGGTTCAAAAGTAACTTTTGATGGTAATTTCAAAACAGAAAATGGTCAGGCCTATTCTGGCGTGGTAAGTGTAATTATGAAACATTTAGATCCAACTGACGCAACCACATTTGATAAAATGCCTGGAATGTTATTGGCACAAAACGCAAGCGGTGAGGAGCGAGTTCTAGAATCTTATGGTATGATGAATATTGAGTTGCGAGGAGCAGCATCACAAAAATTGCAACTTTCAACCACAGCACAAATTGAAATGCCGATCGCTACATCACAATTATCGGCTTCACCAACAACAATTCCACTTTGGCATTTTGATGAAACGCTAGGATATTGGAAAGAAGAAGGAGCTGCGACTAAGCAAGGAACTAAATATGTAGGTACTGTTTCTCACTTTTCATGGTGGAACTGCGATGCTCAATTCCCAACAGTTAGATTATCGGTAACAGTAGTAAATTCAAATGGTACGCCTTTAGCAAATGTTAGAGTAGGAATAAGAAGAGCAACTAATTCTTACACTGTTAATGGGACTACTAATACTCAAGGGCAAGTTTCAGGATTGGTTCCAGCAAACGAATCGTTGACTATGGTGGTATTTGATTCTTGTGGAAATATTGTAAGCACGACTAACATTGGACCATTTGCAGTAGCAACGACTTTACCTAATTTAGTAATACCAAACTCTACAATTCAATCTACTTTAGTTCAAGGAAATCTTCTTAAATGCGATGGTACCAATGCTACCAATGGCTATGTTTTAATGCGTTACGGAAACCAAAACCAAATAGCAACAGTAACCAATGGTGCTTTTAGTTTTACAATGCTAGTTTGTAGCGCTACCAATACTGGATTTAGTTTACAAGGATTCGATTACGATAACTTACAAACTACCAATTCAATTAATTTTACGTTTACTAGTCCTACAACTAATGTAGGTAATATTACTGCATGTAATTCTATTTCAGAGTTTATTTCTTATCGAATTGATTCGAACCCGGTGACCTATATTATTGCAAATATTAACGCTTCTGGAAGAGGAGCAACTTCGGGAACGAATTCTTCTGGAGTATCTATTTCAGCTTATAATGTTATCGCACCAAATACTACACAAGGATTTAATTTATTTGGAAACACTGTTATTCCTGGAATCTATACTACTTCAATGTTTTCAATATCTTCAGCTGATATTGGATCAATAAATGTTCAAACGGTTAACACAGTTTCCTTTAATTTAAGTAGTGTGGGTGCAGTTGGTCAATATATCGACATCACATTTAATGGAACTTACACTAATTCAACTGGTTCGCATACTATTACAGGTGTTGCGCACGTTATTAGAGATAATTAAGTTGGATAATTTTGATATTAAAACCACGCTAAATGCGTGGTTTTTTTATTTTAATACGTATGGTTTGTATAATCTTATTTATATTTTAATTGGACATTTAAATTAAAATTACATATTGATTATTTACAATTATCTTACCTTTAATTTATAATTTTATAAATATTTAATAACTTTATTTTTATTTATACAGTTTGTCTTTGAATTACTTTTAGCAGACAAATCAAAATAAATAATTATGAAAAAAAATTACTCTTTTACTCAATTAACTATTGTTTTTATTATTTTACTAAGTTGCGTTCAAGTTTCTGTAAGTCAGACAATTAATCTTGCAAATTATGTAAGAGTAGGACGTTATGATTTACCAGAACCAACAAGAACAGCTCACCCAGTAAATAATTTGTTATGCCAAGAAGCTTCTGGAGTGACTTATAACTGGGATACTGATACTTTGTTTATTGTTGGGGATGGAAGTACATCAATTGTTCAAGTATCAAAAACAGGTGTTTTAATTAACACGATGACTCTAGCCCAAGGCGCTAGCCCTCAAGGAACAGAATTTTATGATACAGAAGGCATTACTTATATTGGTAATGGACAATTTGTAATGTCAGAAGAAAGAGACCGGCAGTTGGTAAAATTTACTTATGTTGCCGGAGGAACTTTAACAAGAAGCAATACACAAACCGTTAAATTAGGTACTTTCGTAAATAATACTGGCACTGAAGGACTTTCATATGATCCAATAACAAATGGTTTTATTGTATTAAAAGAAATTACTCCAATGGGGATATTCCAGACTGGGGTGGATTTTACTGCGGGTACTGCTACTAATGGATCAGCAACAACTGTAGATTCAATTAATTTATTTGATCCGTCATTATTACCAGTAACCGATGTTGCCGATGTATTTGCATTATCAAATATTCCAGCACTATCAACTAATGTGTTGTATCCAAATCTATTAGTGTTAAGTCAAGAGAGCGCTAAAATTGTAAATGTAAATCGAAGTGGAGTAATTTCAAGTACCTTGAATATTGCTTCAGATTTGGGAAATCCCTTAGACCTTCCTAATCAACAACATGAAGGATTAACTATGGATCGTGATTATAAATTGTATGTGGTAAGTGAAAATGGCGGAGGTGGTATTGACTACCCACAATTATGGGTTTATGCACTTTCAACCGCTTCAAATACTGCTCCTACAGCGATAACACTAAACAATGTGACCAATTCGATTTTAGAAAACAGTAATACAACTTCGGCAGTTAGAGTAGCTGATATTGTTGTTACTGATGATGGATTAGGAACAAATAACTTAACAATTTCAGGTCCAGATGCTTCTGTATTTCAAATTATAGGTTCTAGTTTATTCATAAGATCTGGAACAATATTGGATTATGAATCTAGAGCCAGTTACAATATTACTATTAGTGTAGACGATACAACTATTGGAGCTACACCAGATGCAACCGTAAATTACGTATTAACTATTCTTGATGTGGCTGTAGAAACTACTCCTGCCGCTACTGTAGCAATTACAGAAGTTACACCTTGGTCAAGTGGAACAACAAGTGTAGCAGCAGATTGGTTTGAAGTAACTAATTATGGAACAACAGCTCTAGATATTACAGGATGGAAAGTAGATGACAATTCTAATTTATTTACTTCAGCACTAACATTAAATGGAATTACGAGTATTGCTCCTGGAGAGTCAGTTATTTTCTTAGAAACTAGCTCAACTAATGCAGCAACGATTATTGCCAATTTTAAATCGACATGGTTTGGTAATAATCCTCCTTCAAATTTACAAGTTGGTTCTTACACAGGAGCTAGTATTGGTTTAAGTACTGGAGGCGATGCTGTTAATTTATTTGATGCTAATGGAAATTTAAAAGCCAATGTTGCTTTTGGGGCAGCGACTACGAATTTTTCTTTTAATAATGCGGCAGGTTTAAACAATGCAACCATAACATTATTAAGTCAAATAGGTATTAACGGTGCATTTGCAGCAATTAATGATTTACCTCAAATAGGTTCTCCTGGAAATGTAGGAAAATTAATCATATCTGAAGTAGCTCCTTGGGCTAGTGGAAGTAGTCCAATAGCTGCAGATTGGTTTGAATTAACCAATACAAAAGCAATAGCATTGAATATTACAGGATGGAAAGTAGACGACAATTCCCAATCTCCAGTAGCCGCAGTAGCATTAAGCGGAATAACAACTATAAACCCTGGAGAATCGGTAATTTTTATTGAAACAACTGATTTACCTGGTAAAACGACATTGTTTAAAAGCAACTGGTTTGGTTCAAATCCACCTGCAGGTTTAAGAATTGGAAACTATACTGGAAGTGGAATTGGTTTAGGAACAGGAGGAGACCAAGTAAATATTTATAACGCTACAAGCAATATTCCAGAAGCATCGGTTGTGTTTGGCGCTTCACCTACCACTACTTTTGCAACCTTTGATAATTCTGCTGGACTAAATTCTACTACTAATGCAGTTTCTTCATTAAGCGTTGTAGGTGTAAATGGTGCTTTTGTAGCTGTAAATAGTGCCACTGAAATTGGTTCTCCAGGTGTTTTCTTAATTTCAAATCCGAATTTAAATACTAATGATACATCAATAAATTCTAATGATTTTAGATTAGTCGCTTTTCCAAACCCAACAAATTCTGATTTTCAATTGAATTTATTTAATGGTAATTTAGAAAAAGTAACTATTAGAATTTTCGATATGACTGGTCGATTATTAGAATCAAATATTTTAAATTCTATTGATATAAATTCTAAAAAACTTGGTGCTAATTTGCCAAGTGGTTTATACAATGTGCTAGTTAGTCAAGGAGATTTATCTAAATCAATTAGGGTGATAAAGAATTAATATTAGAAAATAGTAGTTTATTAAACCACGCTATAAGCGTGGTTTTTTTATTTTAAAAATTAATATTTGTCAATAAATATGTTTCTTTGTAATGCGTTTAATATATAATGATGAAAGTATTTTTAAAATCATGTTTATTTGTATTGGCAATCCTATTGTTTTCTTGTAAAACAAGGTATTACGATAAATCAATTGTTGTTGCTAGTTCAACAATTAACTCTAATGAAAAAACAGCGTCTGTTAAGGATAATAAAACAATTGTAAATGACACTTCATTTGTAAATCTGAAAGAGTACAGCAATGATTTTGTTTATGACATTAAGTATGCTACTGAAAATAATTTTCTGAAATCGAAGGTTTACGACTGTGCGGAATGTTATATGCGATTAAAAACAGCAAAAGCACTTATAAAAGCCAATTCTAAATTCATGAAACTGGGTTATAAAATCAAACTTTACGATTGCTACCGACCTTTGGACGTACAAAAAAGAATGTGGAAAATAGTTTCAAATCCCAGTTATGTTGCCAATCCAAGTAAAGGTTCTATTCACAATAGAGGAGGAGCTGTTGATATTACATTGGTAGATAGTAGCGGAAAGGAACTAAATATGGGAACTTCATTTGATTTCTTTGGACCTGAAGCAAGTCATGATTATAAAAATTTTCCAAATGAAATTTTAGAAAACAGAGCTTTATTTAAAAAAATAATGATGAGTGCTAAATTTCAATCTTTCGACTCTGAATGGTGGCATTACAATTTGAAAAATGCAAAATTAGATCCAATTTCTAATTTCAAATGGAGATGTGATTAAGTTTTGGCAAGAAGCTTTAAGCATTAAGCTATAGGCTGTAAGCTTTAAGGAGAATCGGTAATGTTTAACTCCTAGTTCTTTTTCCTTGTGAACTTTGCGTAAAACTTTGTGTTCTTTGCGGTTAAAAAAAAGTCATAATGTATAAAGGGAAGTATTTTTTACCACAGATTAACCGATTAAACAAATTACCAAATAACCGACTAACCAGTTCAACTAATCGATTACACAAGACAAGAAATCAATAAAATAGCTACTTGGAAAATAGGTTTGTTGATCCATTTCGGAAACGATTTGCTTTTTTATGATAAAATCTTGAGATTCTGTTGAAAATTTAATTCTCATACTTGAAACAGGGGAAGTTTTCAAATCATCAATAGTTCCTTTCACAAAGAAAAAATTCCCGGATAATATTCTATTATTAAAACCCAAATCATCACTTACAGGTGTGCCACAATTTTCTTGTTCAGAAGCAATTAGGGTGATCACTTTATTGTTTTCTAATTGTAAGTAGATTCTGGAATTTTTATCAAAACAATTTACTTTCAAAAAGTCTTTACTTTTTTGTATTATTAATACAGAAAGCGAAGGCATATCATCGGTTGATGTCAATGCGAAAAAAATATGTTTTGAAGTATTTCCAAAAACAAATTCATGAACAATGGCACTTTTTGTTTCTTTATAAGTTCCTATACTGTCTTTTACATTTACACTAAATTCACAAGGCTTTTGTGCGACTACATTCAGATTATAAAGAAATATTACGATTAAAAAGAGGTTTTTCATGTTATTTTATTTTGTTGCAAATTATAACTATTTTATCATTATTTGGGTCTGTTGTAAAAAAACAATAGGTAGAGCCTCCCTCTTTTATTTTCCATTTTTTTCGAATTTCTTCTACACTGTCAGGAAAATTTCTCGTGGTAATATTCGCTTTTGTATTTTCTAAATTAGTTTTCATTTCTTGTTTTGAATAGGAGATAACTTTTTTAATTTCAAATATTCTGCCCGGAAAGTTGATTTGATTTTCAGAGGTATATAAATGAGAATGGGGGTGAAGTTTGCCAAGATTGTACTTTAGTCCAATTTCATCAAAACCACCCGATTTCATGATTGCATTATTGGGTTCGTAAAGAAAATTCATTGGAAATTCTAAATTAGGTGATTCGATATTTGAATTCAATTCAAAATCAAAAAAAGCAGCTTCTCCGTTACTAATATTAATGGTTTTAATTTCAGTATTGCCAATAAAACCTGCATTTAATTCCCAAAGCAATTCTTTAACTTCATTATCTACAGCTACAATATGTATGCATTTTACATTTGTTAATTCAAATAAACCTGCAGAAATGTCTAATATTGGCGCTGTTTTAATTAGAATATTATTGGTTTTGGTAAAATAGAACGAAAGTAAATCGGGAACGTTTGGCAAACAATCTTTCAGCATAAAAACTTTTCCTTTTTGATCATTTCGTCTAGAAGGATCGATATAAATCCAATCAAATTTCTGATTGTAATTATTCAGGATTTCATAACTATCTCCAGCAAAACATTTCACATTATCGATTCCAATTTGCTTAAAATTATGATTGACAATATCGGACAATTCGCCATCAATTTCACAATGAATTACTTTATTTATTCTCTTAGAAAAATAGAGGCAATCCACCCCAAATCCACCTGTTAAGTCAATTAATGTTTCTCCATTTACAATTTCAGATTTGTACAAAGCGGTTTTTTCTGATGAAGTTTGCTCCACAGAAATTTTGCTTGGATAAATGATATTTTCAGAAGAAAAATAGGTAGGGAGTTTTTCTTTGGCTTTTGATTTGGCTGCTATTTGGTTTAAAATTAAAATCCACTGTATTTCAGGAAATGGATTTTTCTGTAACGCTAGTTTTGCAAGATCAACACCAATTTGCGAATTGATATATTTTTGAATATCAGGATTTAATAAAGCAATATCCATCGAATTAAATTCTAATTATTAAAAATGTAATTTAGGATATTTGCTCCCATTTTTAGCGCTTTTACACGAACTTCTATTGGGTCATTATGTACATCGGCATCTTCCCAGCCGTCTCCTAAATCGGTTTCATGTGTATATAGTAAAACCAATCTATTTTCAATAAATATTCCGAATGCCTGAGGTCTTTTACCGTCGTGTTCGTGAATTTTTGGTATTCCGGCAGGAAATGAATTTGGTTTTTGAAAAATAGGATGATTGGCAGGTATTTCAACCAAAGCATTGTCAGGGAAAAGTTTCGTAATTTCTTTTCTGATGTATTCATTCATACCGTAATTATCATCTATATGAAGAAAACCACCTGAAGTTAAGTAATTTCTCAGGTTTTCAACTTCTGAAGGATTAAAAACCACATTTCCATGTCCAGTAGCATGAACATAAGGATAGGAAAAAATATCAGGACTACTGGGAGTTACAACAGCATTTTTAGGTAAAATTTTAGTCCCAATAGTTTGATTACAATATTTTATCAAATTGGTTAATGAAGTTGGATTTGCATACCAATCACCACCGCCATTGTATTTCAACAAGGCAATTTCTTGAGAAAAAATAGGAGCTGAAATTAAAAGAAAAAGTAGAATTAGTTTTTTCAAAATTGGTATTTATTCATTAATAAAAACAACGCTGTGACACGCTACAATTGCCGCTGTTTCTGTTCGTAATCGTGTTGAGCCTAAAGTAACTGGAATATAATTGTTCTCGAGTGCTAATGTAATTTCTTTATTTGAAAAATCTCCTTCTGGACCAATTAAAACGGTAACATTTTCATTAGGTTTTACAAGTGATTTCAAAGATTTTTTATCCGTTTCTTCGCAGTGAGCTATTAGCAGTAAGCCTTCTTTCTTTTGTTTGATAAAATCTTTGAAAGAAATAGGCTCGTTAAGCTTAGGCAAATAATAGTGCAAAGATTGTTTGATCGCCGATTGTACTATTTTGTCGAATCGATCGGTTTTAACAAATTTTCTTTCTGAATGATCACAAATGATTGGTGTAATTTCTGAAATACCTATTTCGGTCGCTTTTTCTAAAAACCATTCGTATCTGTCGTTCATTTTGGTTGGAGCTACCGCTAAATGCAAATGGTATTTCGGAGTTTCTGATTTCTCATAACTGATTATTTTAACTAAGCATTTACTATCCGAGCCAACTATAATTTCAGTTTTAAATAAATATCCTAATCCATTGGTAACAAATAAAATATCGCCACCTTGTTTACGTAAAACTTTAATAATATGTTTGCTTTCTTCTTTATCGAAAGTAAAACTATCTGTAGCTTCGTTAATATTTGGATTATAGAATAATTGCATACTATTAAAATTGAATTCTAGCTTTAGAAACTACATCTGAAGTTTCGAAATTTTCTTGTAAATATTTTTGATAACCTACAATTCCAATCATTGCAGCATTATCGGTGGTGTATTCGAATTTAGGGATATAAGTTTGCCATCCATATTTTGATTGGGCTTCGTTCATAGCGTTTCTAATACCTGAATTTGCTGAAACTCCACCGCCAATTGCAATTCTATTTATTCCAGTTTGGTTTACTGCCAATTTCATTTTATCCATTAAAATTTCTATAATACTGTATTGGATAGAAGCGCAAATGTCATTTAAATTTTCTTCAATGAAATTTGGATTTACAGCAGCATTTTTTTGAATGAAATACAATATTGAAGTCTTCAAACCAGAAAAACTAAAATCCAAACCAGGAACTTTAGGTTTAGTAAAAGTAAAAGCCATTGGATTTCCTAATTGGGCATTTTTGTCAACTAATGGACCCCCAGGATAAGGTAAACCTAAAATTTTCGCACTTTTATCAAATGCTTCTCCAACTGCATCATCAGTGGTTTCTCCAATAATTTCCATATCAAAATAATCGTTCACTTTTACTATTTGCGTGTGTCCTCCAGAAATGGTTAAAGCTAAAAATGGAAAAGTTGGTTTTTGATATCCTTCCTCATCAATAAAATGCGCTAAAATGTGCGCTTGCATATGATTTACAGCTATTAATGGAATATTTAATGCCAATGACAATGATTTTGCAAAAGAACCACCAACCAATAAAGAACCCATTAATCCAGGTCCTTGAGTAAAAGCTATTGCTGTTAACTGTTCTTTTTGTATATTCGCTTTGCGAAGTGCGGCATCAATAACAGGTACAATATTTTGTTGGTGTGCTCTTGAAGCTAATTCAGGAACAACGCCACCGTACTGATTGTGAATGAGTTGATTCGCTACAATATTAGATAAAACTTTATCGTTTTGTAAAATAGCAGCAGCAGTATCGTCACACGAACTTTCAATTGCGAGTATATAAACTGGCTTATTGGACATAAAAAAGGTAAATTATTTTAAAATTAGCTATCCAAATTCATTATATTTTGGAATGGTCAAAATTAAAGAATTTTTATTTAAGGACTATAGATTCTAGGTTATAAATAGTAATATTAAAATTAAAAGTAGTAAGTATCAAAAAAATTAAAAAAATAGTATTCCGCATCCTTCTAGGAATTGTCCTGCTATTACTGGTACTTGGAATTACCTTGTCGTTGCCTGTTGTTCAAACCAGAATAGGTGAATATGTGACCGACATGCTTCGAAAAGACTACAAAGCCGATATCAATGTTGAACAAGTAGCTGTTTCTATTTTTGGCGGGGTTAAATTAAAAGGCATTTTAATTCGAGATCACCATAAATTGACGATGATTACTGCTAAAAGTATTAAAACTAATGTTTTAAGTTTTGAAAAACTTTATAACGGAGATTTGTTATTTGGTGAAATTAGAATTGATAGTTTGTTTTTTAATCTCACAACGTATAAAGGTGAAAATGATACCAATATTGGAAAATTTGCTGACCTTTTTGATAGCGGAAAGCCTTCAACAAAGCCATTTTTATTGAAATCTAAGAATGTTTACATTACCAATAGTTCCTTTCTTTTATCTGATGAAAATAGTAGTTCACCAAAACAATTGGATTTCAAAAATCTAAATATTGAAACCAGTAATTTAAAAATTTATGGTCCTGAAGTAGCTACCAATATTCTAAAAATGTCTTTTTTGGACCATCGAGGAATTGCTGTTGATAATTTAAAATCTAATTTTGAGTATACTTTAAAACACATAAAATTGGATCAACTTAGTATAATTACTAAAAACTCCTTTTTTAATGGAAATGTAATTTTGAATTATAATGAAAATGATTTTTCTGACTTTAATAATAAAGTCGAGTTTGATGTAAAACTTGACTCTGCTTCGATTGCATCAAATGATATTCGTTATTTTTATAAAGAACTTGGAGCGAATCAACTCTTCAAAATTAAATCAAATATTAAAGGAACTCTTAACGATTTGTATTTTTATAAATTAGATATAGCAGATAGAAGCAATACAAAAATTAAAGGAAATAAAAATTTTAAAAATATATTTGGAAAAAAAAAAAAAAACTTTTTA
>CANKZE010000027.1 GCA_947488545.1 Bacteroidota bacterium | reverse complement strand
CTCCAACTTCAATTTGAACAATATTTGCTTGTATTGTGTTTCAAAATCCCAAGCATTATGTTGGTCCATTGCATCAAATGCCTTTTGATAGGAATCTTGATCCTCAGGATTTTCTAGTGCTTTTTCATAGGCTTCAATCACCTTTAAACTCTCGTTATCAGAGGCGAAAATGCTCTCTTCAATAGTTAATTCTTCCTGCAATTTATTATCTTGAGATAAAAATGCCATTCTAATGCTTTTTCTCAAAACCACTTGCCCAGTATCCGGTTCGTCAAAACCATTAATGATATTCATAATGGTCGTTTTTCCCGAACCATTTTTGGCTATGAATGCAATTTTTTGGTCTTTATTGATGCCAAAAGATATGTTTTCAAAAAGTGTTTTTTCTCCAAATGATTTAGAGATATTTTCAACAGATAAATAATTCACAAGTGTATTTTTTTGCAAAAGTAAGCTATTGTATTGAAACTTGTTGCTTTGAAACTTTGCAACTTTACAACTTAAAATATATCTTTGAAAAATGCAATTATCAGTAATCATCCTTAATTATAATGTTCGCTTCTTTTTGGAGCAATGTGTTGCAAGTGTTCAAGAAGCACTTTCAAACATTGATAGTGAAATTATTGTAGTTGATAATAATTCATCAGACGACAGTTGTCAAATGATGAAAACACGGTTTCCAAACATAAAACTCATCGAAAATACTGTCAATTCAGGTTTCCCAAAAGGGAATAATATTGGGGTGGCTCAGGCCAAAGGCGATTATATTTGTATATTGAATCCAGATACTGTTGTTGCTGAAGACACCTTCGAAAAAATTCTCGCATTTGCTAAAAAGCAAGAAAATCTGGGAATTGTTGGATGTAAATTAATAGATGGCTCTGGTAATTTTTTACCAGAAAGTAAAAGAGGAATTCCAACACCATTTGTAGCGTTAACCAAAATATTTGGTCTTTATAAATTATTCCCAAATTGTGTACTTTTTAATCGTTATTATGCGCAACATTTATCTGAAAATGAAACTGGAAAAGTCGATATTCTTGTTGGTGCTTTTATGATAATGAAGCGCAATTTGTATAATGAAATTGGTGGATTTGATGAAAATTGTTTTATGTATTCTGACGATATCGATTTGTCTTTTATGGTCTTAAAAAGCGGAAAAAACAATTATTATTTTCACGAAACTTCAGTTATACATTATAAAGGAGAAAGCACTGTAAAAGACGGATTGTACATGAAGCGATTCCGAGAAGCAATGCAGTTTTTTTATAAGAAACATTATAAAAGTTCTCCGTTATTTGATTTTTTCATGAAAATAGGAACTTTGTTTTTTGCTTTAATCAAAAAAAATCAGGGAAATAGTAAACCTATTGAGGTTGAGGATTATATTTTGATTTCGGAAGATGAAAATTTGAGTAATAAATTGGAAAAACAATTGAATAAAAAATTAATTTGGGAAACTAAATTAGATTCAAATACCTTATTTTCGCATAGAAATAAAAGTAAAAAGCAAATTGAGATTCTAATTGATAATAACTCATTTTCATTTAAATCGATTATTTCATTTTTAGAAACACATAAAAATCAAGGTTTTACCTTTAAAATTGTTCCTAAAAACGCTCTATTTATGATAGGAAGTAACAATAGTAACGACAGAGGAATAGTTGTAAAAATTGATTAAAATTTCATATTGCGCGGTAATTATTCATATTATTTAGTAATTTTGCAAAACGAATACACAAAAACAACTTTAGTTTAAGAATATGGCAAAGTTTGAATTGAAATTACCAAAAATGGGAGAAAGCGTTGCTGAAGCGACAATTACCAATTGGTTAAAAAAAGTTGGAGATAAAATAGAAATTGATGAAGCGGTATTAGAAATTGCTACCGATAAAGTGGATAGTGAAATACCATCCGAAATTTCTGGTGTTTTATCTGAAATACTTTTTAATGTAAACGACATTGTTAAAGTAGGACAAACTATTGCAATTATTGAAACTGAATCTCAACAGCCAACTCCAGTTGTTTCAACTCCAGAAGTTGCTCCTGAAAGCGTTGTAGCTGTTGAAGAAATTATCGAAAAAGCAGTTGCTACAGTTTCTGAACCAGTTAATTTTTCAAGTTCAGACAAATTTTTCTCTCCATTAGTTAAAAATATTGCCAAACAAGAAGGAATCTCTATAGCAGAATTAGAAGCTATTAATGGTTCTGGAAAAGAAGGTCGTGTAACTAAAGAAGACATATTGAAATTTGTGGAAAGCCGTAAATCAAATGTTGCTGCTCCAGTTTCAAAACCAATAACCATCAACCAACAACCAACAACTATCTCGGTAAATGGAGGTGATGAAATTGTGGAAATGGATAGAATGCGCAAGCTGATTTCAGGATATATGATGGCTTCTATTAACACGTCTGCTCACGTGCAGTCATTTATTGAAGTGGATGTAACCAATATTTGGAAGTGGCGTGAAAAAAATAAAAATGCTTTTGAAAAGAGAGAAGGAGAGAAGCTTACTTTCACTCCTATTTTTATGGAAGCTGTTGCTAAAGCGTTAAAAGATTTCCCAGGAATGAATATTTCTGTGGATGGCGAATATATCATCAAAAAGAAAAACATCAATTTGGGTATGGCTGCTGCGTTACCCAACGGTAATTTGATTGTGCCAGTAATTAAAAATGCAGACCAATTGAATTTGGTAGGAATGGCCAAAGCGGTTAACGATTTAGGAAACCGTGCGAAAGAAGGTAAGTTGAAACCAGACGATACGCAAGGCGGAACCTATACCGTAACGAATGTAGGAACTTTTGGAAGTGTTTTTGGAACACCAATTATCAATCAGCCGCAAGTGGGGATTTTAGCTTTGGGTGCTATTCGTAAAGTGCCAGCAGTTATTGAAACTCCAGAAGGAGATTTCATAGGAATTCGAAACAAAATGTTCTTGTCTCACAGTTACGATCACCGCGTTGTGGACGGAGCGCTTGGCGGAAGTTTTGTAAAACGCGTTGCCGATTATCTTGAAGCATTTGACATTAATAGAGAATTTTAATTATTCTTTAAATAAATATTATTTTTTAAACCCATCTGTTGAATCAGGTGGGTTTTGTTTTTTTATATTGTTTTATAAAAGTATATTTGTTTTCTAAACAATAAATAATGGAATTAAAATTAACCCGACCGATTTGCTTTTTTGATCTTGAAACTACCGGTATTGATGTGGCTAAAGATAGAATTGTTGAAATTGCGATTTTTAAGGTTTTCCCTAATGGAAATAAGGAGAGCAAGACGTGGTTGGTTAATCCGACGGTTCCTATTCCACCTCAATCGACTGCGGTTCATGGGATTTCAAATGAGAAAGTGGCCGGCGAACCTACCTTTAAAGAACTGGCTCCTGTTATTTATAATATGATTAAGGACAGTGATTTAGCGGGTTACAATTCTGATCGATTTGACATTCCATTACTAGCGGAAGAATTGTTACGCGCTGGAGTTGATTTTGACATGAAAGGACGAGTTTCTGTTGATGTTCAAACGGTATTTCATAAAAAGGAAGAGCGAACTTTGAGTGCGGCATTGAAATTTTATTGTGGTGAAGATTTGGTGAATGCCCATTCAGCTGAAGCCGATACGATGGCGACTTACGAGATATTGAAAGCCCAATTGGATCGTTATTCCGATTTAGAGAACGATATGAAAGCTTTATCAGAATTTACCACTAGAAAAAAGAACGCAGATTTTGCTGGAATGATAGCTTTTGATGAAGACGGCGATGAGGTTTTTAATTTTGGAAAACACAAAGGTGTAAAAGTAAATGCTGTTTTGGAAGCGGAACCAGGATATTACAGTTGGATTCAAAACGCCGATTTTCCATTGTATACGAAGAAAATTCTAACAGCAATTAAGTTAAGAAAATTGAATACGAAATAGGAACGATTTAGTTTATTTAAACAAAATACCATAGCCCTGATAGCAGTGGAAATCCCTCGCTTTTTTGCGAGGATTGAAACGAATAGCGGGAAAAAGCTCCAAATAAAATGAAAATAATTTGTATCGGTAGGAATTATACCAAGCACATTGAAGAATTAAATAATGAACGGCCTGATGAACCGGTAGTTTTTATGAAACCAGATTCGGCGATTTTGTTGAAGCAACATCCGTTTGTGATACCAGAATTTTCGGAAGATATTCACCATGAGTTGGAGGTTATTGTTAAGATTAACAAAGTTGGGAAATACATTGAGCCTAAATTTGCGCACAAATATTATGATGAAATTAGTGTTGGAATTGATTTCACCGCGAGAGATTTGCAACAAAAATTAAAAGACAAAGGGCTTCCGTGGGAAAAAGCGAAGGCATTTGATGGATCGGCGGTTATAGGTGATTTTGTTTCTAAAAGTGACTTTAAATCGTTGGATAATCTTAATTTTGAATTGACAAATAACGGAGTTACGGTTCAAAAAGGGAATACGAGTTTTATGTTGTGGAAAATAGACGAATTGATTGCCTATGTTTCACAATTTTTCACCCTTAAAATTGGTGATATCATTTTCACAGGAACACCTGAAGGCGTTGCTGATGTTCGTCCAGATGATGTTTTGGAAGGATATTTAGAAGGAAATAAATTGTTTCGAATTCAAGTAAAATAATGGCACTACATTACAATTTAGCAAAAGTATATGCGATTTCAGATAATGATCCTGATTTTGTTCATCAAATAGTGAAAGTATTCGTTTTGGACACTCCAATTGATTTGGATCATATTAAGGTAGCCATTGAAGAAAAAAACCATCAAAAATGTTTTGAGTACGCTCATAAAATAAAACCATCATTGGATTTATTGAGTTTGAATATTGCTTTAGATGAAGTAATATTAATAGAACTTTGGGCGAAATCATTGGGGAAAAAGAAGGAAGTTATTGAACTTTATAGAAGTGCTTCTGAGCGAATTGAAAAAGCCATTAAGGAAATCAAAAAGGATTTCAACTTAAAAAACTCCAAAATTTAAACAAACTACTTATCAATTTCATTTATGAAAGCAGCAATAATCACCATTGGAGACGAGATATTAATTGGTCAAATTGTAGATACCAATTCAGGTTTTATTGCAAAATCATTGGATAAAATTGGGGTTGATATTCATGAAATGATCTCTATTAGTGATAATAAAAATCACATTTTAGAGACGTTTGCCAAACTACAAAACCAAGTCGATTTGGTTTTAATCACCGGAGGCCTCGGACCAACTAAAGACGATATTACCAAACATACCTTTTGCGAGTATTTTGAAGATCAATTGGTTAGAAACGAAGAAGTTGAAAAGCATGTTATTGAGCTGATTGAAAAGGCGATGAATCGTCCTGCTTCGCAAATGAATAAAGACCAAGCATTGGTTCCTTCAAAATGTATTGTGCTAAATAATGCCGTGGGGACAGCGCCGGGGATGTGGATGAAAAAAGAAAATACTGTTTATATTTCGTTGCCAGGAGTTCCTTATGAAATGAAATATATAGTTGAAAATGGGATTATTCCAAAAATAGTAAAAGAATACAAGCGTCCCTATATTATTCATAAAACAATTCTGACATACGGGCAAGGGGAGAGTTTGGTTGCAGAACGAATTGAAGATTGGGAAAATAATTTACCGGAATTTATTAAATTGGCTTATTTGCCAAGTCCTGGAAGGGTGAGATTGCGACTTTCGGCAAGAGGAATTGACAAAGAATTATTGGAACAAAAAATCAATGAAAATGTACTTTCATTGACTCAATTAATAGGAGATATTATTGTTGGTTTTGAAGAAGAGGAAACAATTGAAGTGATGCTTGGGCGATTGTTAAAGAGTAAAAACGCAACTTTGGCAACTGCTGAAAGTTGTACGGGAGGAAAAATTGCCCAAGTGATAACATCTGTTCCTGGTGCATCGAATTATTTTAAGGGAAGTGTGGTGAGTTATGCGACAGAAACAAAAATTTCGGTGCTTGGAATTTCTTCAGAATTAATAAAAGAGCATTCTGTGGTGAGTTTTGAAGTTGCAAAAGAAATGGCTTTGGCTGCCAAAAAGATGATGAATACCGATTATGCTATTGCCACTACGGGTAATGCTGGACCATCAAAAGGAGATGGAAATTCAGAAATTGGTACCGTTTTTATAGCAATTGCGACTCCAAATGACCTAATTGTTGAAGAATTTAACTTTGGTCAACCGCGTGTAAAAGTGATAGATAGGGCTGTAAATAAGGCTTTTGAAATGCTTCAGAAAGAAATTTTAAAAAATGTACTTTAATAATTTTGTATAATAGGTTTATTTTTTGTTTCTTTGCACCCTGATTTTGAATAACGATAAAAGATAAGCATAATGTCAAGAGTTTGTGACCTTACTGGTAAAAAAGCAATGGTAGGAAATAATGTTTCCCACGCCATGAATAAAACTAAAAGAAAGTTTTCTGTAAACTTACTAAAAAAACGTTTTTATCTTCCTGAAGAAGACAGATGGATTACTCTTAGAGTAGCTGCATCTACAATTAAAACGATCAACAAAAACGGAATCGCTGCAGTTTTGAAAAAAGCACAGTCAGAAGGTTTTATTAAATAATCCTCTCCTAATTCGAGAAGAATAATCATACAAAATGGCAAAAAAAGGTAATAGAATTCAGGTAATTTTAGAATGTACTGAGCACAAAACATCAGGTGTTCCAGGTACTTCTAGATATATAACAACGAAGAACAAAAAAAATACTCCAGATAGATTAGAGATTAAAAAATTCAATCCTATCTTGAAAAGAGTTACTGTTCACAAAGAAATTAAATAATTAGAGATTTTAATTTAACTCTAAAATGGTTTCATTTGAAGAGTTATTAAAATACACAAATAAAACAATATAAGTCATGGCAAAGAAAACCGTAGCAACATTACAGACAGCTTCTAAAAGATTGTCAAAAGCTATCAAAATGGTAAAATCTCCTAAAACTGGAGCGTATACTTTCGTAGAATCTATTATGGCTCCTGAATTAGTAGACGAATTCTTGAAAAATAAATAATTTTCAATAGCATTATATAGAAAAGCTACTTTCATTCGGAAGTAGCTTTTTTATTTTTTATATTTACCACTTAATTTATTGGTTTTAAATCAAACCCGAATTACCGGGCGATAAAATATATAATAATGAGTTTTTTAAAAAAATTATTCTCTTCTGAAAAAAAAGAAACCAGCCTTCCTGAAGAAGTAAAAGAATCGTTGGATAAAGGATTAGAAAAATCAAAAACCTCCTTTTTTTCAAAGTTAACCAAAGCGGTTGCAGGAAAAACTAAAGTAGATGCGGATGTTTTAGATAATTTAGAGGAAATTCTAATATCATCTGATGTTGGAGTGAATACGACTCTTAAAATTATTGAGCGCATTGAAAACTATGTTTCTGAAAATAAATATTTAGGAACAGAGGAACTTAACGAAATCCTTAGAAATGAAATTGCGAGTCTTTTATCAGAAACCAATTCTGGCGAAGGAACTCAATTTGAAATACCAACAACTACAAAACCTTATGTATTAATGGTAGTAGGAGTTAATGGTGTTGGGAAAACGACTACAATAGGTAAATTGGCATATCAATTCAAAAAGCAAGGCTTTAATGTAGTTTTGGGAGCTGCTGATACTTTTAGAGCGGCCGCAATTGATCAATTGCAAGTTTGGGCTGATCGAGTTGGAGTTCCATTGGTAAAACAACAAATGGGAAGTGATCCAGCATCGGTAGCATTTGATACTTTGCAATCGGCTGTTTCTCAAAATGCCGATATTGTGATTATCGACACTGCAGGACGTTTACATAATAAAGTAAACTTAATGGCCGAATTAACCAAGGTAAAACGTGTAATGCAAAAAGTGGTTGGTGATGCGCCACACGATGTAATGCTAGTTTTAGATGGTTCAACGGGTCAAAATGCCTTTGAACAAGCAAAACAATTTACCGCTGCAACAGAAGTGACTTCCTTAGCGGTTACCAAATTAGACGGTACGGCAAAAGGTGGAGTCGTAATTGGAATATCTGATCAGTTTCAAATTCCTGTAAAATATATTGGAGTAGGTGAAGGAATTGAAGACTTACAAGTTTTCAATAAATACGAATTTGTTGATAGTTTCTTTAAATAATTAGTTGATGAATTTTCCCTCAATAAAAAAAATACCACCTATTTATTTGTACTTAATAAGTATTTTATCATTTGTAATTTCCAATTTAATTAAAGAAAAAAGTCCGATTATCTATGGAATATTATTTCCTGTTGGATCAATTTTCTTCCTTTTAGGACTTTACAATCGGATTTCAAATAAGTAATTACTGGTACAGTGCGTTGATTTTCTGCCAAAGGACTTTATCAAATGTTGAAAGTGCTAAATTAGCTGAATCTGCTGCATCTCCCATTCGGATAACAACCATTTTTTTACTTGGAATAACGTAAATTTTCTGGTCGTCTTTCCCTAAAGCCATATACATATCGTTTGCTCCAGATGCGATAAGGCTTCCATTAAATTGCAATTGAGTTTGAGGTAATCGGTAACTCGTTTTGCCATTTAACCACCATAAATAACCGTAAGCTAAATTGATATTTTGTGAAGTTGTTGTAGCTTGATTTAAAAAGCCAGAATTAATAACTTGAGTGCCATTCCAATTTCCATTGTTTAGAGCGAGTAATCCAAATCTTGCAATACTTCTTGTATTACTAAAATAGATTCGTAACCCTAAATTTGCTCCCGTTCCATTGAACCAAACCCCTGTTGAACTCATTCCAATTTTATCTCTAAGTTTGGTGTTGAAATAGTTGTTCCATGTTTGTCCTGTAGCTTGTACAACCACATCTTGAAGTTTTACATAAACATTATGATACGCCCATCTAGTTCCTGCATCAGCTACATATTGAAGGTTACTTGGAGCAACATCATCTCCTAAAGTATCGTCTAAACCGGAGTTCATTCTTAATAAATTTTTGCAGGTAATTAGGTTTTCTTTTGCTAATGGAGCACTTGTCCATCCTGTTCCTAAATAGTCAGAAACCTTGTTATTTGTATTAATAAAACCTTCCTGTTCGGCAATTCCTGTAACTGTTGAAGTCAGTGTTTTTCCTGCGCTATTCCATCTCCAAAGTGTAGTTGCAGTATGACCATTAAAGTAATTTTCCATTACTATTCTCCCATTTACAAGGATCATAAATGATTTGGTATTTTTTAATAATAAATAATCTACTAAGGGCTGAACCGCATTTTGATTCCAACCTAAAGAAGAAATAGATTGTGTTTCCCATGTATCTGTTCCATTGATTGGTGGAAAATACATAGTATTATAATTATTGTCAGAACCACTATTATTGTCGTTTGAACAATTTGTAAATGTTATTAATAGTATTAAAATGCAAATAATTTTTTTCATAACAAAGGTTTGAAATAAGACTTTAAAAATAGTAAATAGTTTAATATAAATATTATTTTAATAATTTAATTGGTATTCAAAACTATAAAGAAGTAAATTTGTATAAATCACACTAAAATGAAAAAAATAATTTCAGTTGCTTTATTAGTACTATTATCTGCTTGTCATCAAAAAGTGACTTCCAATGATATTGCCAATTTGAATGGCTATTGGGAAATAGAAAAGGTAGTTTTTTCAAATGGTTCTAAAAAAGAATACACCTATAATGAATCGTATGATTATTTTCAGATAAAAGATAAATCAGGTTTTAGAAAGAAAGTAATGCCCCAATTAGATGGTCGTTTTTTAGTTAATGACCAATTGGAAAAAATTACAATTTCGTTTGATAACGAGGAGGCTTATATCAATTACAGTACTCCATTTGCAAAATGGAAAGAAAAAATTGAAGCCATTTCAAAAGACAAATTAGTGATAATAAACACTTCAAAAGCGGAATATCATTATAAAAAGGCTTCGCCAATAAACATATCAGGAGATGGCAAAACGACTAAATAACGAAAGTTCAATTGGTGATGTTTTAAAAGAATTCATCCAAAGTAACAAACTACAGCCTGGAATAGATCAAATTTCTGTCAAAGAAGCATGGGTTTCATTGATGGGAAATGGGGTAAACAGTTATACCAAAAATGTTACTTTGAAAGGAAAAACGTTGTATGTAGAATTGTCTTCCTCAGTTTTAAGGGAAGAATTAAGTCATGGAAAATCTAAAATTATTACCATGATAAATGAAGAATTAAAGCGAGAAATTGTAAAAAGTATTGTACTCCGATAAATAAAGTTAGAGCAAAAAAAATCCCGTTTCATTGAAACGGGATTTTATATTTTAATGAGTTTGATTAGAATTGCTCTCTTCCAGCGAAATGGAATGCACTTTCAATAGCAGCATTTTCGTCGCTATCAGAACCGTGAACTGCATTTTCCCCAATAGAAGTTGCATACGCTTTTCTAATAGTTCCTTCAGCAGCTTCAGCAGGATTAGTAGCACCAATTAATACTCTAAAATCTTCAACCGCGTTTTCTTTTTCTAAAATTGCAGCAACAATTGGTCCTCTTGACATGAATTCTACTAATTCTCCGTAGAAAGGTCTTGCAGCGTGAACAGCGTAAAATGCTTGAGCATCAGCTACAGTTAATTGAGTTAATTTCAAAGAAACGATTTTGAAACCTCCGTTTGTAATCATTGCTAAAATGTTCCCGATGTGTCCGTTTGCAACAGCATCTGGTTTAATCATTGTAAATGTTCTATTTGTAGCCATTTTGTTTTTTATAAATTTTTTGCAAAAGTAAGATATTTTAATCGAATTCCAATTATTATCTCATTATAATGTTAGAATCGTAAAATTCGTATCTAAAGGATCTAATTCGTTAAATAATTTTGAAACCAATGTTTTTCCAGACTCCATATAAAATTCAGAAAAATTAGCATGTCGTTCTTGCAAACTTTGATTTGGAAATAATTCGTTTTGCAAGTTGATAATTCGCTCTAATTCTAATTCATATTTCTTTTTTTGTGCCTTTAAAAATCGTTTTTCTAAATTTTCCAATCCTTTTATTTGCTTTGCTTCTTGGGCTTTTACAGCTCCTAAAAAGGATTTATCGGTTTGACTTGCAATAGTATGTAAATCTGAAAATTGATTTTGTAATGCTATTTTATGTTCTGAAAAATCAATTGGAATTTCGGATATTTCTTTTACTTTAATATTAATAAGCGCTTCTTGTTTTGAAAATAATTGTTTCCAATTCAATTGAAGTTTTTCAATTTTCTCTTCTTGTTTTTTGGTTACTAAAAGAGCCGAATTTCTGAGCAATAAAATCGGGAAAGCACATCCAAAAGCCTCAAATATTGACTTTAATTCCAACCAATAGGCAATTTCTCCGCCGCCGCCAATGTAACATAAATTAGGTAAAATCACTTCTTGATATAATGGTCTCAGAATTACATTTGGACTAAATTTCTCTGGATTGGTTTCCAATAATTCTAACAAACCATTTTGTGAAAACGTAATTTTTGTATTGTTAATTTTGAAAATTCCCTCTTCAAACACAATTCGTTCCCGTAAATTATCTTCAATATAAAAAAGATTAATTTCACGAGGATTTACTTGAGTTGGATATTTCTTTAAATTATTTAGTGTTTCGCTTACGTATTTAAAAGAGGTATTTTGTAAAAGTTCCTCTTTAATATAAGGAATAAATTGACTTTTTAATTCGGAATTATCAGCATCAATAATTACTAAACCGTAGGATCCAAAAAGTTCATTTGCCAATTTACGAGTTGCATTGGCTAACGAATCAATATTTGCGTAAGCGCTTTCAAACAGTTTTTTTATTTCAATGGCATTCGAACCAGATCCTAATTCTTTCTCAAAAACCGATAGTATTTCTTGAAGTCCAGCTGTAGAAAGTCTTCCAACCGGACCTAAACTTTCTTTATCCCATTTGAACTTTTTACCTTTAAAATTAAAGTAATTTATTTCATCAAAATCATGGTCTTCAGTAGCCATCCAATAGATTGGTACAAAATTATAAGATGGGTACTTCTTCTTTAATTCCTCTGTTAATTTAATGGTTGAGATTATTTTGTAAAGGAAATACATTGGCCCTGTAAATAAATTTAGCTGATGGCCAGTAGTAATTGTGAAAGTGTTTTCTTTCGAAAGTAAATCAATATTGTTCTTTGTTAATTCCGATATTGAAATGTTTTCGTATTGTTTGTTTAAAACAGAAACTAGTATTTCTCGTATTTTAGGATTGTAATTTTGCTGTTTTTCCTTTATCTGATTTTCAAAATTTTCAATTGTAGGAAATCGATTGTAAAATGATTGCAAGCTAGATTCCTGATTTAAATAATCATTCATCATAGGAGTGAAATATCCTGAATTTTGATAGCTAATACAATCCGTTGGCATAGGAAATTTAATTTTTGCTAAATTACAAAAAAAGCAATACAATTACTTGTTTAGTAACATTAGGAATTAGATATTTGCCCAACTACTTAAATAAAATACAAGGATTACCAATGGATATTGTTAAAATCCCAATTGTATTTTAAAGATAGTTTTCCTTTAAACCTTTTTTTTAATTTGTATTATTATTGCAATTGTGTTTTTATAATTTTCATATTATTAATAACTCAAATCAAACAATCATACATTTTATTCTAAATTAAATTATATATGAAAAGAATAGTCACTTTTATTTTTATTTTCGGAGCAATTTCAACTATTTTCAGTCAAGATATTACAGGTACTTGGAACGGAATTTTAAAAGTCCAAGGAATGCAATTGAGTTTGGTTTTTCATATCAATAAAACAGAAAAAGGATTTTCATCAACCATGGATAGTCCGGATCAAAAAGCATTTGGAATCCCTGTTACAACTACCAATATTGAGAATTCAAAGTTAATTATTTCTATAGCAAATCCTAGAATTGAATATGAAGGAGTTTTAGGTGCTGATGGAAATATTACAGGTACATTTAAACAATCTGGGCAAAGTTTTCCAATGAATTTATCGAAAGGAAAAGTGGAAAAAGAAATAATTAAACGACCACAAGAACCTAAGAAACCCTATTCTTATTATACTGAAGAGGTAGTTTTTGAAAATAAAGTTGCAAATATAAATCTTGCAGGAACTTTGTCGTTACCAACTAAAGAGGGTATTTTTCCAGCTGTAATTTTAATTTCAGGAAGTGGTGCTCAAAATAGAGATGAAGAATTATTAGGGCACAAGCCCTTTTTAGTAATTGCTGATTATTTAACCAATAATGGTATTGCAGTTTTACGTTTTGACGACAGGGGAACCGCAATGTCAAAAGGGGATTTCAAAACGGCAACCACATTAGATTTTTCTTCAGATGTGGAAGCTGCATTACAATATTTACAAACCCGAAAGGAAATCGACCATAAGAAAATAGGATTAATAGGACATAGCGAAGGGGGAATTATTGCTCCTATGGTAGCTGCTAAATCTAAAAATGTATCATTTATAATTTTATTAGCAGGTACCGGAATTCCTGGAGACAAACTATTATTATTACAACAAGAGTTAATAGGTAGAGCATCAGGAATTTCTGAAGAGGATTTACAAAAATCAAAAATCATTAATACTGAAGTTTTTGAATTGGTGAAAAAAGAGACGAATTCAGATCAATTGAAAAAGGATATAACAGCATTGATTACGAAATCAATTAAGTCAGATCCAAATACCCAAATTCCAGATGGAATTAGCGAATCCGATTTTATAGATATTCAAGTGAATCAATTATTAAGTCCTTGGATGCAATTTTTTATTAAATACAATCCTGCGCCGGCATTAGAAAAAGTAGGATGTCCGGTTTTAGCACTTAATGGCGATAAAGACATGCAAGTTCCGTCAAAAGTAAATTTAGAGGCAATAAATAAAGCGCTTGTAAGAGGTGGCAATAAGAAAGTAACTATTAAAGAATTACCAAATTTGAATCATTTATTTCAAGAATGTAAAACGGGCTCGCCACAAGAATATTCAGAAATCGAACAAACATTTTCGCCTTTAGCATTTACAGAAATCTTAAATTGGATTCAAATTCAAACCAAGAAATAAAAATCAATTCGTTTTATTTTAGTTATTTTTGTCAAAAACAAATTAATTGGAGAACAACGTTTTTATTATCACCCCGCCGTTCACGCAACTGAACACGCCTTATCCGGCTTCTGCCTATATCAAAGGTTTTCTAAATACGTTGAACGTTCCAACCGTTCAAGCTGATTTGGGAATTGAGGTGATTTTAGAATTATTTTCCAAAGAAGGACTTATAAATTTGTTTAAAGTTGAAAGTTTAAAGTTAAATGATGTTGAACTTTCTGATAATTCCTCTCGTATTTTAGCATTACAAGACGATTACATCAAAACGATTGACAGTGTTATTTCTTTTTTACAAGGAAAAAATCCAACTTTAGCATTGCAAATATGTCAAGGTGATTATTTGCCAGAAGCTTCTCGTTTCAATCAAATTGAAGAAATGGATTGGGCTTTTGGAACCATGGGAACTCAAGACAAAGCCAAGCATTTAGCCACTTTATATTTAGAAGACATTTCAGATTATATTGTAGAATGTATCGATGAGAATTTTGGATTCAGTCGTTATGCGGAACGTTTGGGCAGGAGCGCTAATTCCTTTGATGAATTGTACGATACATTAAATCAACAAACTACTTATATTGATACCATTTTAATTTCGATATTAAAATCGAAAATTGAAACCATCCAACCGGCATTATTTCTTATTTCTGTTCCATTTCCAGGGAATTTATATGCTGCTTTTCGATGTGCCCAATGGGTGAAGAAAAATCATCCAACTATTAAAATTGCAATGGGCGGTGGTTTTCCAAATACAGAACTGCGATCTCTTTCCGATAAAAGAGTTTTTGAATTTTTCGATTTTATCACCCTTGACGATGGCGAATTACCACTTAAATTATTAATTGATAATTTAAATTCACAAGCTTCTGGGGAATATAAAAGAACTTTTCTTTTAGAAAATGGCGAAGTGGTTTACAAGAATAATACTACAAAATCCGATTACAAACAAGCCGATGTCGGAACTCCTGATTATTCCGATTTACTTTTGGATAAATACATTTCTGTAATTGAAATTGTAAATCCGATGCATCGAATGTGGAGCGATGGACGTTGGAATAAGCTAACCATGGCGCACGGTTGTTATTGGGGAAAATGTACATTTTGTGATATTTCATTGGATTATATAAAATTATACGAACCCGTTGCAGCCAATATTTTGTGCGATAGAATAGAACAGTTAATTGCTCAAACGGGACAAAACGGTTTTCACTTTGTTGACGAAGCCGCTCCTCCAGCATTAATGAGAGCGCTAGCTTTGGAAATATTACACAGGAAAATTGATGTAACTTGGTGGACCAATATCCGATTTGAAAAGAGTTTTTCTAAAGAGCTATGTCAATTATTGAAAGCTTCTGGTTGCATCGCAGTTTCTGGTGGATTGGAAGTTGCCTCGGATAGATTATTGGAACTTATTGATAAAGGAGTAACTGTTGAACAAGTTGCAAAAGTAACTCGTAATTTCACTGAAGCCGGAGTTATGGTTCATGCTTATTTAATGTATGGTTATCCAACGCAAACAGTTCAAGAAACAATTGATAGTTTGGAAATGGTGCGCCAGCTATTTGAAGTTGGGGTTTTACAATCTGGATTTTGGCATCAATTTGCAATGACAGCTCATAGTCCCATTGGATTAAATCCTGAAAAATATGGTGTTATTAAAGATACCGAGGAAATAGGAACCTTTGCTAATAATGATATTAACTTTGTTGATTCGACAGGTATTGACCACAATCAATTTAGTTTTGGGTTAAAGAAATCACTTTATAATTTCATGCACGGAATTTGTTTTGATTATCCATTACAAGATTGGTTTGATTTTAAAATACCACCAACTACAATTTCAGAAGATTTCATTTATAATGCACTAACTGAAGAAACAGATTTATCTATCAAGCCCAATTCAAAGGTGGTTTGGATAGGAGGAGAGCCACAAGTTGCTAATTTTGTTAAAACAAAAAAAGGAACTTCATGGGAAATTAGCACGTTGACATTTCACGATAAAAAGGAGACTTATTCTGTACAATTGAATCGTGAAGAAGGGGATTGGTTAATTGAAACACTCAAGAAAGTTTCGGTTTCAAATACTAAATTAAATACCCTTCAAGAAATTAAATCAGACTTTGAATCTCAATTTGAGAATTTTGAGCTGTTTTGGTTTTAAAAACCAATTGTAACTTTGAGAGATTACGGATTATTAATTGTCTAATAATTAGATAATTGTTTTTTTTGTCGAAATATTATTCTATTTTTGAGACTGCAATTCAATCAAATGAAAAACTACTTTCAAATAGTCCTTTTGCTGCTTCTTTGTACTTCTTTGAAAGCACAAGATAAAAATGTATTCGATGTTGCTCGAAAAGGAACCTTATCAGAAATAGAAGGTATTTACAAACAAAATCCAGAACTTGTAAACGCTATTAATGATAATAAGGCTACGCCTTTAATTTTAGCTTGTTATAGAAATAATGAAGCCGTAGCATTATATTTATCAGATAAAGTTTCAAACATAAATTATAATTCTGGTATGGGAACTGCATTGATGGCAGCTATTATGTCGGGAAATAAAGTAATTATAGAAAAATTAATTTCAAAGAAAGCAGACTTAGATCAGCAAGATATTCAAGGAAAAACAGCATTAATCTATGCTGCTTTCAATAATAATTTTGAAATTGCTCAGTTGCTTGTTAAAGCGGGTGCAAATTCTAAGCTTGCTGATAATGAAAAAAGAACCGCATTAGATTATGCCAAATTCAATAAGAATACCCAGTTAATCATATTATTAGATAAATAAAACACAACCATTCAATTAAAAAATTATGAAAAAACTTTACTTTGCAATTGCCTTATTAGTTGGACTAAATGTCTCAATGGCACAAACAAAATCAACCGGAGAAGTATTCTTGAATAGCTCTATGACTTTAAAAATAGACATGAATTCAGCAACATCAACGGTAACACTTACTCTAGTAGGTCCTTCCGATAAATGGTTTGCAATTGGATTTAATGCAACTTCAATGTCTAACGGAACCGATTGTTTGTATTACTCTACCTCATTAGTAGATTCAGTTTTAACGGGACAATCATCTCCAACAACTGATGCTTCAAACGAATGGACTTTAGTTAGCGATAATTTATTATCAGGTACTACCAGAAGATTGGTAGTAACTAGAAATTTTGTTGGTGGTGCCGGTGACTATACTTTTAATTATAACAATAATTCTTTAAATATTATTTGGGCATTCGGATCTGGGACAGCAATGAATCAACACGCTGGATCGGCAAGAGGTTCAAGTACTTTAGGATTTACTCTTGGGGTTGATGATTTCTCTTCATTAGATAACATTACAATTGCTCCAAATCCTTCTAATGGTATTTTCAACATTACAAAAAATATTCAAACTTCCATTTCTAAAGTTACCGTATTTGATATCAATGGAAAGGTTCTAAAAGTGATTGATTCAGAATTAAGCTTAGATTCAATTCAAATGAATTTGTCAGATTTTTCTAAAGGGGTTTATTTTGTAGAAATCAGTAATGATATCGATAAAGTAGTTCGCAAAATAGTAATTGATTAATTCAATTTCTAAAATTTTTAAAAACTCTATTTGAAAAAATAGAGTTTTTTTTTGTCATTAAATCAGATTTATTGGGCATTATGAGGTTTCAGCCTTAATAATTTAATTATGAAAATCTTACCATTTTTAGACTGTTTATGATATTTATTTTAATAAATTTGAATAATATTAATTCAGTTAAGAATGTCTAAGAAAACAAAAATAATAGGATTTCTGATTGGAGTAGTTTTACTATTATTAGTTACTTTAATTTATGTTTTTTATGGAGGTTCTAGAAATATAGCTACCGAAGAAGCTGAATTTATTGTATCATCAAAAGTTATTACCGCAGAATTCACTGCTGATGTTGCTAAAGCTACTCTTAACTATTCCGACAAAACTATTGCTGTTTCTGGAAAAGTAACTGCAGTTTCTGATAGTATTGTAACTATCGATAATACTATAATTTGTAATTTTAATATACCTGATGCAAGTATTAAAACAGATCAATTAGTTTCCATTAAAGGAAGATTAGTAGGTTTTGATGACTTGATGGGAGAGTTAAAATTAGATCAATGTTCAATTTATAAAAACAATTAAAATGAAAATTAAGAACTTATTGTCAATTTTTTTAGTCTTTTGTGCTTTCGGTATTGCAAAGGCACAAGACGATTTATTAAATCAATTGGACGCTGGTGCACCAAAACAAGTTAACATAGAAATAGCAACATTCAAAGGCCTTCAAATTTGCAATATGCAATCCACAAAATTGCCAGCCAAAGGAGAATTTTATTTCATAGTTTCTCATCGTTTTGGTGATTTAGCTCAAGGATTGGAGAATTTTTTCGGATTGGACAATGCTTACACAAAATTAGGAGGAATTTATGGAGTTTCTAATTGGCTAGCTATTAGTGCTTCACGACATACCTACCAAAAAACATTTGAATTTGCTGCTAAATATAAAATGGCAAATCAGGAAGTGGAGGGATTCCCGGTTACAATAGTAGGTTACAATACAATGGATATTAACAGTGAATTGAAAAAGAATGATCTAATGCCTGGATTGCAATTCAATCACCGATTGGCATTTACAACTCAATTATTAATTTCGAGAAAATTCAATGATTCCTTTTCATTTGAATTAGCACCAATTTACATTCATAAAAATTTATATGACGGAATTTTAGATCAAAAATCGACCTTATTATTGGGAACAGGAGCGAGGTATAAAATTGCAAAACGTTTAAGTTTGAATTTAGAATATGCAGCTAGGTTAAATCTTCCAGAAGGATTTGTTTCAAATTATAGTAACCCACTAACTTTAGGTTTAGACATTGAAACTGGTGGTCACGTATTCCAATTGGTATTCTCAAACAGCCAAGCTATGAATGACGTAGCTGTGTTTACTAATGCAAATGGAAGATGGGATGGCACTAAGCAATTGTATTTTGGATTTAATATGTACCGAGTATTTTAAAATAAATAATTATGAAAAATTTAAAATTAGTTTTATTCGCAATTAGCAGTATGTTTATTGTTTCATGTGAATCTACAACGATTCAGGATATATCCGGTGTAGTTACAAATCCTACTTACAATGTGCATGTCAAACCAGTAATGACATCAAAATGTACAGGCTGTCATGCTGCAGGAGGTCAATTTCCAAATTTAACTTCCTATTCTGCAGTTAAAAATGCAACCCAAAATGGAACTTTGTTATGTAGATTAGATGCTTCTTGCGGAAATATCATGCCGCAATCGGGGAGTTTGCCTCAAGCAACCATTACAATGATAAATACATGGGCTACCAATAATTTCCCTGAAAATTAAATTAAGATGAAACAAACAATCTTATTTACGTTATTATTAGTTGTAAACATAACTTTCGCTCAAAGATTGTTAACTCGTTCTGGGGAAATTAAATTTGATGCATCTATGCCGAATTTAGTTGAAATTGCAGGAAAAAGCAACACCGTTTCAGCAATTTTAGATCTCCCAACTGGGCAATTTGCAACAAGTGTGATAATTAAATCTATCCGTTTCAAAACACCTTTAATGGAGGAACATTTTAATGAGAATTATATGGAATCTTCTAAATTTCCTAACTCCACATTTAAAGGAAAAATTATAGGTTTTGATGCTAAAAAATTATCAACTAGTAAAGTTGCTTTTGATATTGAAGGCGATTTAACTATTCATGGAGTAACTAAGAAAGTTAAAACTAAAATCTATTTATCTTCAAATGGAAGTAAGGTTGCTGCAACAGGAAATTTTACGGTTCATGCGCAAGATTATGGCATTGAAATTCCAAAACTTGTAAAAGATAAATTTGCAGAACAGATTAAAGTTAGCTTTAATTTCGATTTAGATTCAAAATAAGATTTATAAAAAACCGCGATAATCGCGGTTTTTTATACTCTATCTGTTTCTCCTAGAATAAGCTTCTTGTTGTTTCTTTGCATCTTCAGCAAGCAATTTGTATTTTGCTTTTTGATCTTTGTTAAGTAAAATCATAATATCAAGATCCATTTTTTCTGCAATTGCTTTTAGCTCATTTGCTTTTTCTTCATTTCCACCTTCCTCTTTTTTTATTATCGCATTTTGCTTTTTTATATTTTCTGTGATAATATTAGAAATCGCAATAACCTGAAGTTCATCTAGTTTTAGTTGTTGGTTGAGTCTATCGACCACTTTTTTTACCGTTTCTTCAATTGCCGGTTCTTTTGGTTGAGATCTTTGAGGTTGCATATTGCGGTTTCCATTCATTCCACCATTCATTCCACCACCCATTCCACCTTGGCCCATTCCGCCGCCCATTCCGCCCATTCCACCACCCATTCCGCCTTGGCCAAATTGAGCTGAAATAGATTGCATAGAAAATAACAAAATTAAAGTGCAAATTATTTTAATTGATTTCATATCTAATCTTTATTAAATTAATAACTAAATTGGTTCACCATATAAATCAAATTCGGTAGCTTCGGTAATTTTAATCATTACAAACTCCCCCGTCTTCACATAGTGTTTTGAAGCATCAATTAATACTTCGTTATCCACATCTGGGCTGTCAAATTCTGTTCTTCCCACAAAATGAGCACCTTCTTTTCTATCAATGATACATTTAAATGTTTGTCCCACTTTTTCTTGGTTTAAATCCCAAGAAATTTGCGATTGTAATTCCATTATTTCTTCCGCTCTCGCTTGTTTTACTTCACTAGGAACATCATCTTCTAATAGGTAAGCATGTGTATTTTCTTCATGTGAATAGGCAAAACAACCCATTCTATCAAATTTCATTTCTTGAACAAAGTCTTTCAAAATTTCGAAATCTTCCTTAGTTTCTCCCGGATAACCCACAATTAAGGTAGTTCGAATTGCCATTCCAGGAACTGCAGCTCTAAAATCTTTCAATAATTGCGTGGTTTTTTCTCTCGTTGTTCCACGGCGCATCGATTTCAATATAGAATCAGAAATATGCTGAAGTGGAATATCAATATAGTTACAAATTTTTGGTTCGCGCTTCATGATTTCCAAAACGTCCATTGGAAAACCTGTAGGGAAAGCATAATGCAAACGAATCCATTCTATTCCTTCCACTTTAACTAAAGCCTCTAATAATTCACCTAAATTACGTTTTTTGTAAATATCAAGCCCGTAATAAGTTAAATCTTGAGCGATTAATATCAATTCCTTTACACCATTTTTAGCCAAACCTTCTGCTTCTTTTACCAATTTCTCAATAGTTTGAGAAACGTGTTTTCCGCGCATAATAGGAATTGCACAAAAACTACAAGGGCGGTCGCAACCTTCTGCTATTTTTAAATAAGCATAATTTTTCGGAGTAGTCGTCAATCGCTCCCCCAATAATTCATGTTTGTAATCGGCACCTAAAGCTTTCAATAAACCAGGCAATTCTGTAGTCCCAAAATACTGATCTACATTTGGAATTTCTTTTTCTAAATCTGGTCGGTATCTTTCAGATAAACAACCGGTAACAAAGACTTTATCTACAATTCCACGTGATTTTTTATCAGCATATTCAAGGATGGTATTCACCGATTCTGCCTTGGCATTATCAATAAAACCACAAGTATTTATAACTACAATATTCCCCTCTTCCTCATGCACAACGTCTTTTCCACTGGCACGCAATTGCCCCATTAAAACCTCACTGTCGTAAACATTTTTGGAACACCCAAGGGTAATCACATTGATTTTATTCTTTTTTAACGATTTCGTTCTCATATATTGTAAATCCTCAACTAATTTGAAGTCAGCAAAATTACACTATTTATTTCTAGGAGCATAAAGTTGGTTGGTTTTTATGACGTTATTTCCCGCTATTCGCTATATCCACGCAAAGGCGTGGGATGTCGCTACTATCGGGGCTAATAATTATGTTATTAGTTTCAAATGGAATTTTTATCTTTTCAGCGTAAAATGACCTTTTTCGGTTCTTCCGTCTTCAAAATAAATAGTATACCAATAATCATCTGACGGCAGGGGCTGACCATTAAAAGTACCATCCCAACCTTTACTAATTGGGCTTAACTCTTTCAATAATTTGCCATATCTGTCAAAAATATAAATAGTAGTATTATAATTTTTTGTTGTAGTTAAACCAAGAACATTCCATGTATCGTTAAATCCATCAGCATTTGGAGTGAAGAATTTCGGAATTCCAATGACATTAATAATTTGTGATGAGGTTCCACAACCATCTAAATCTTTAACATAAACGGTATGAACTCCAGGAGCTACATCAGTAAAAATATTTATTGTTTGATAAGCATTTGGATAATCCAAACTGAAAACATAATTTCCTAATCCTGTTACATTAATTATTACAGTATTATTTTCACTTAAATCCATAATTGTTGGCATTTGGAAATGTGCTGCATCAGATGCTATTACTGTAATTGTTCGAATTCTAAAGCATCCCAATGAATTAATAACTTTAACTGTATAAATCCCTTCAGTATTTACATTTAATGTATAAGAAGTTGCTGTAGGTATTGCTACACCATCTTTATACCATTCATAAGTGTAATTGGTTATTGGAGTTCCATCGGTTATTCCTGCATTCAACATTACAAAGAAAGTTGGATCATTACTACAAACTAACGTTGAAGTTTGTAACTCAATCACCGGCACCGGATTTACAGTAAATGTAATTGTTTTAGTGATTTTACAAGTTGGATTAATTGGATTGTAAACAACAATTTTAATGTTTTTTGTTAATGTTACTGGTAACGGATTTGGCAGTGGAGTTGATAAAAGCACATTGTTTTCATCATAATATTCAAAAACCATTCCCGAGGGTTGATTAAAAGTTACAATATTATGGATCGCTTGCGAAGTTGTAAAATCAAACTGACCGTTTTGCAATGCAGGATCTGTTTCATCATCACAAATAGTTGTCAACGATGCTGGTATAGTATAATCTATTGGGGATTTATCAACTATAAATTGAATGGTTGTATCGTACCAGCAAGCTTGTGGCGTGGTATTGGTTACAACCGCTCTAATCGTTTGTGATGTTGAGGAGAATGTCGCTGGAAATGGACTTGTAATCAAATTATTATTTGAATCTCTCAGCGGGTTATTTGAAGAATCAAAATAAGTAACGGCAACTCCAGTTTGACCTAGCAATAAATCGCTTTCTAAGTTAGCAGTATTAAAATTGAAAATGCCGTCTGTATTATCGTCACATTGTCTAGGTATGTTTACATTATGCGCAAATGGTTTTGCTTGAACATTTAAAGTTACCCAAGGTCCTAAGCCATAACAAGCATTCGTTAAATCGCTATCTACTCTCACCCAAATATTCTGAGTTGATGGATAACCGATATTTCTATAGTTGGTTAAATTTGTTATCTCATTTTGTTGCGCTAATGCATCAGCTCTATTTCTATAATATTTAATAAAATAGTTTCCAGATGTTGGTAATAATCCTCTAATTGTAGGTTCTGTAGAACTAAAATCGAAGGTTGCAACACCATCACGATCGTTATTATTGGCATTGTTATTACCATTAATATCTAAAAAGTCATCGCATACCGCGGGCATAGTAATATTATAGGTACTAGGGATATTTGGCGCAGCAACTCTTAAAGTTATTTTAGCAACTCTATAACAGCCATTAACAGTAGTTACTCTTGTCCAAATGTACATTAAGGAAGGAGTGGTATTTGTAAAAGCAAGTGGAGTAGTTATTTGATCAAAGGTCGGATTTGCATTTGCACCAGTTAAAGAAGTATAATAAGTAAAAGTTTCATTAGCAGCATCTGCAGAAATTTGATTGTTATTGACTGTCAAATTGAAAGCGGTAATGGCGTCCAAATCATCGTCACATTGAACAATTGTAATGTCATTAATTACAGGTAAAGGATTTACAATTACCTCAGCAATATTGGTAGAAACTGTTCCACAATTTCCATTTGTATAGGTGGCAATACAATAATAATATATAGTCCCCACTACAGAAGTTATTGGAGTATAAC
>CANKZE010000026.1 GCA_947488545.1 Bacteroidota bacterium | reverse complement strand
TCTTCAGTTCCTTCATTCTGTGGAACAGGAGGTAATGCAACTTTAACAGCTAGTTCATCTGATTCTGCTATGACTTATACTTGGACAAGTATAAACCCAACAGCTACTTTAAGTGCAACAAATACAGCTGTGACTACTGCTACTATATCTGAAACATCTGATTTCAAGGTGGTTGGTATTGCTTCTAACCCAAGTTGTTTACCAATAGAATCATTTATATCTATTGGAGTTTATCCATTGCCATCTGCTACAGTTACTACAACTGCTCAAGGTGTGTGTCCTGGAACAAGTGCTACAATTGGATCTGGTTTAAGTGCTGGTAACTTTACAGTTACTTGTCTTGCTTCACCTGGAGCTCCTGCTGTTGCGCCACTAGGTGCCGTTTCTTTAGTGGGTGGTCAAGCTTTAATTACGCCTTATCCTGCGGGAGTTACTGGTAACTCTACAAGTTTAGATGATAACTTCTGGTCTGGAATTCCTGTTGGATTTAACTTCAACTTCTTCGGAAGTATAGTAACTAATGTATTTATTGGTTCTAACGGAACTATTAATTTAGGTACAGCAGGTTCTACTCAATATACTTTTACAGGTGGTTTCCCAAATACTGGAAATCCTGCTAGTACTGTAGCTGTTGTTGCTCGAGATTTACACTGGGGTACTGCTGGTGCAGGAAAAATTACTTACTGGACAGAAGGAATAGCTCCTAACCGTCGTTTTATTGTTCAATTCTTAAATGGTAATACTTATTCAGGCGGTGGTAGACAAACTGCAGAAGCCGTATTCTATGAAACTTTAGGAACTATCGATATTCGTGTATTTGAAGCTTCTGTTGCAAATGAAAAGTATATTGGTTTACAAGATGCTACTCGTACAATTGGTGCAACTGCTCCAAATTGCGATGTTACTCCTGTAGTTGATAACTACTGGAATGGTCAAGTAGCTACTATTTTACCTACAGCGCCTAAAGCTTGGCGTTTTACTCCACCATCAAATTACAATACAAGTTGGTTTGCTAATAACGTTATTATTCCACCTGCAGGTTTTGCAAATCCTGGAGTAAATGTATTTAACTTATCAGTTGCACCAGCTGTAACTACAACTTATTCTATTACTTATACTAATCAAACAACAGGTTGTGCTAATCCTCCAGGATCGGCTCAAGTATTAATGACGGTACTTGGTAATACTATACCTGCTGGTTTAATTACTAATGCTAGTGCTACTACAATTTGTACTGGTCAAACAGTTAACTTCAGTACAAACTTTACTGGAATTACTGATGGTTTAGTTTTCCAATGGCAAAGTTCAATTGATAATGGAACTACATGGGTTGATATCGCTTCAGCAAATGGGGCAACTTTTTCTACAATTCCTGCAGAGCCAACACAATATCGTTGTAAATTGGTTGCTTGTAATGGTGTTCCTGGTTACACTAGTGTAGCTACTATTGGATTTAATAATTCGGTTGTTTCAACTACTCCTGGTTTACGTTGTGGAACAGGAACTGCAACTGCTGGTGCAACAGGATCTGCGGGTACTACAATTAAGTGGTATGCAAATGCTTCAGGTGGTAGTGCTTTAGGTACCGGAACAACTTTCACAACTCCTTCAATTTCTGCAACTACAACTTATTATGCTGGTGCTGAAACTTATGTAACAGGTGCTTTACCTGTAGGAGCTGGTGGAACTAACTCTATTACTGTTGGTAGATCATTCTTGTCAGGAGGCTGGGGAGGTGTTAAAACGCAATACATCATCAAAGCAAGCGAATTATTGTCTGCTGGTATTGGAGCTGGTAACATTACTAGCTTAGGCTTTGAACCTACAAACTCTGGTCAAACGTATCAAGGTTTCTTTGTATCGTTAGCTCCAGTTACTGCCAATGTAATGACTACAACTTTCATTTCTGCAGGTTTAACTCAAGTTTACGCTGGTACAGAAACAGATAATGGATTTACTCCTGTTGCTAATACTTTAAATAACTTAACTTTTGGAACAGGTACAGGTTCTGCATCTTCATTCAACTGGGATGGTAGTTCGAATATATTAGTAACTATTTCTAGATCATCTGTTCCAGGTGCATTTAATTCTACTGGAACTACAATGAAAGTGGATGATGTAGGTTTCGTTTCAACTGCTTATGATCAAGCGGATAACTTAACTCCAGCAGCTATGTTAGCTTCTGCTACAGCTGATGCAACAACTTCATTCAGACCAAGATTTACAATTAATGGTCAAGTAGTTTGTTCTTCTGTTAGAGTTCCTGTAGTAGTTACTGTTACAGCACCTCCAGCAATAACTTTAAGTGGAAACCCTACTGTAATTTGTGCTGAATCGAATTCTGCTCCTGTTACTGTAACAGCTGGTGCTTCAAATTACGATAGTTATGTTTGGTCTCCAACTTCAGTTACTGGAAATGTTAGTAATGGATGGGTATTTAATCCATTAACAACAACTACTTATACTTTAGCAGCTGCGCAAACAACTGGTGCAACTCCATGTGCTACAACAGCGACTATTACTGTAAGTGTTAATCCAACTCCAAGTGTGTTAACAATTTCTCCGTCTCCAGTTTCTACTTGTGCGGATACTATTCTACCTTTAGTTTCTTCAGGTGGTACATTAAATAACATGACTTTGATAACTCAAGACTTCAATGGTGCTAACAACTGGACAACTGTAAATAACTCTACTGGAGGTTCTGCTGGGCCAGCTGCTGCTGATTGGACTTTACAATCAAGTGGATACGTATATAGTTTTTATGGTCCTTTTGCTTCGAATGATAATTCTCAATTCTACATGTCAAATAGTGATGCGCAAGGGTCTGGTGGTACTACTTCAACTGAGTTAAAATCTCCTGTATTTAGTACAATTGGATACTCTGTTGCTAACTTAAGTTTCTTCCACCATTTGTATTTCCCAACTACAGCAAATGTTGAATATACAACTAATGGTGGTGCTACTTGGACAACAATTCAATCGTATACTACTTCTCAAGGTACTGCTACTGCATTTGCAAATGCAAACTTAGCTTTACCAGCAGGAATGCTTAACCAAGCGTCTGTTCAATTGAGATTTAAATATGATGATTCTTGGGGATTCTTCTGGTTAATAGATAACGTATCTATATCAGGAACACAAGTTGCTCCAATGGTATGGTCGCCAACTACTAACTTGTATGCAGATGCTGCGGCAACTGTACCATATACTGGACAAAATTTATCAACTGTTTACTTTAAAACAAATAGTGCAGCTGCGTCTGTAACTTATACTGCTACAGCAACATCTATGTTAGGTTGTGCAAGAGTTGCAACTGTTCCAGTAGTTGTTTATCAAACAGCTGCGCCAACAGGATTACAATTCTATCAATTCTGTCCAACTGGTGGTGCTACAGTAAGTACTATGAACCCTGCAATTACAGGAACTAACATTAAGTGGTATTCTACTTCTACAGGTGGAACTGCATTGGCTCCTACAACACCTTTAACTCAAGGTTACTACTGGGCATCTCAAACTGCTAATGGTTGTGAAAGCCCAGGTAGATTTTTAGTGTTTGCAATTTCTAATGCAACCGCTGCTCCATCTAGTAGCCCAATTCAACAGTTCTGTAATAGTGCAACTGTAGCTAACTTAACTGCAAATGGTTCAGGTTTACAATGGTACACTGCTGCAACTGGTGGAACTGCATTGGCTTCAACAGCGGCATTAACTTCAGGTACCTATTATGTTTCTCAATCATCAGGTGGTTGTGAAAGTCCAAGAACTGCAGTTTCTGTTACGGTAACTTCTGTTCCAGCTCCAACGGGTGCTGCTACACAATCGTTATCATCTCTATTAACTTTAGGTGATATTGTAGTAACAGGTTCTAACATTACTTGGTATGCTTCTGCTGCAAATGCTGCTTCAGGAACAAACCCACTTCCATCGACTCAATTGTTAGCTAATACTACTTATTATGCTACTCAAACAATCAACGGTTGTAGAAGCGCAGCAAGCTTAGCAGTTACAATTACTACATTAGCTAATCAAGATTTTGATATGACACAGTTTACATACTATCCAAACCCTGTGATCGACTTGTTGAATATTACATATTCTCAAGACATGACAAGTGTGAAAGTATTTAATATGGTTGGTCAACAATTAATGAGCAAACAAGTTAATTCTAACACTGTTCAAGTTGATATGTCTAATTATGCTAATGGTGCTTACTTCATTCAAGTAACTACTGAAAATGCAATGAAAACGGTTAGAGTAATTAAGAAATAATTCTAACACTTAATACTAAAAAACCCATTCACATTGTGAATGGGTTTTTTTATTTTTATAAGCTAAAATTTTTTTATTCAAATTCAGAAGTGAAAAATAACTGAACATTTGGATATTTAGTCTGAGTCATTTGAATTGTAAAATCAGAGTCAGCTAAAAATACCAATTGGTTGTATTTATCATGTGCTAAGAACTTTTGTTTGATACGTCTAAATTCTTTAAATTCTTCGCTTTTAGGATCATTTGGTTTAACCCAACATGCTTTGTGAACTGGGAAATTTTCATACGTACATTTTGCCCCATATTCATGCTCTAAACGATATTGAATTACTTCATATTGTAATGCACCTACAGTTCCAATTATTTTTCTATTATTCATTTCAAGAGTAAATAACTGTGCTACACCTTCATCCATTAACTGGTCAATTCCTTTGTCTAGTTGTTTCGCCTTCATTGGATCGGCATTATTGATATACCTAAAATGTTCCGGTGAGAAGCTTGGAATTCCTTTGAAACTCATTACTTCTCCTTCCGTCAAGGTGTCGCCAATTTTAAAATTACCAGTATCGTGTAATCCAACAATATCTCCTGGATAAGAAATATCTACAATTTCCTTTTTCTCTGCAAAAAACGCATTTGGACTTGAAAATTTTAAATTCTTCTTTTGTCGAACATGGAAATACGGTTTGTTTCTTTCAAAAGTTCCCGAAACAATTTTGATAAAGGCTAGTCTATCGCGATGTTTAGGATCCATATTGGCATGAATTTTAAATACAAATCCCGTCATTTTTTCTTCTTTTGGATCAACTAGTCGAGTTTCAGAATCTTTTGGTCTTGGTGATGGAGCAATTTCTACAAAACAATCTAACAATTCTCGAACACCAAAATTGTTCAATGCCGATCCAAAAAATACTGGTTGTAGTTTCCCATTCAAATAATCTTCACGATTAAATTTTGGATAAACTTCATCGATTAATTCTAATTCTTCTCGAAGTCGATCGGCCGGTTTTTGACCAATTATTTTTTCTAATTCAGGATTAGTAACATCTGAAAAAGCAATTGTCTCTTCTATATTTTTTCTGCTGTCACCACTAAAAAGATTGATATTTTGTTCCCAAAGATTATAAATCCCTTGAAAATCATATCCCATCCCAATTGGAAAACTTAAGGGAGTAACTGACAAACCCAATTTTTTCTCCACTTCATCCATCAAGTCGAAGGCGTCTTTTCCTTCTCTATCCAATTTATTAATGAAAACAATAATTGGGATATTACGCATTCTACAAACAGAAACTAATTTCTCTGTTTGCTCTTCAACCCCTTTTGCAACGTCTATAACCACAATAACGCTATCAACAGCAGTTAAAGTTCGGAAAGTGTCTTCAGCAAAATCCTTGTGACCAGGAGTATCAAGAATATTAATTTTCTTATCACTATAATTGAATGCCAATACAGAGGTAGATACCGAAATCCCTCTTTGACGTTCAATTTCCATGAAGTCAGAAGTAGCTCCTTTCTTTATTTTATTGTTTTTTACGGCACCAGCTTCCTGAATTGCACCACCAAAAAGCAATAATTTCTCTGTTAAAGTCGTTTTACCAGCATCAGGGTGCGATATAATTCCGAAAGTTCTTCTTCTTTCTATTTCTTTTAAAAAGCTCATAAGTTTTGTAAATGGATTGCAAAAATACTATTTATTCAACAAATATTTCTATAACAAGTTAAAGACTATTTTATTTATGGGATTTATGTTAATAAATTTATGTTAATAGTACCCGCGATAGTTGTATAATGTAATTGAATTGTTATTTTTGTGAGTTACAATTTATATCTAGCAACAGCTATTCAAATATTAAGTTAATTATTACTTTAAATGAAAATGAAACAATTATTTTTTGGACTTTTATTATCTCTAAATTTAATCGGATTTGCTCAAAATAGTACGAAAGAAGTTTTATTTACTATTGACAATAAGCCATATTATACCGATGAATTCGCTAGAGTTTACAAGAAAAATCTTGATCTTGTTAAAGATGAATCTCAAAAAGAATTAAATCAATACCTTGAATTATTTGTTGGATATAAATTAAAAATAAATAAAGCCTATAAACTAGGACTTCAAGACGGTGCTTCTTATCAAAATGAGTTGAAATCATACAGAGGCCAACTTTCTAAAAATTATACTTCCGATTCTAAAGTAACAAAAGAACTTGTTGAAGAAGGTTACAAACGATTTTTAAAAGAAATTAAAGCTTCCCATATACTATTTACTGTTGACGAAAATGCCGCTCCTGAAGACACTTTAAAGGCATACAAACAAGCGCTAGACGTTCGTAAAAGAGCTATTGCAGGCGAAGATTTTGGAAAACTAGCCGTTGAATTTTCTCAAGATCCTTCAGCTAAAGACAATAAAGGGGATTTAGGTTATTTTACAGCTTTCAGAATGGTATATGCTTTTGAAACAGGTGCTTACAAAACTCCAAAAGGAAGTATTTCGAATCCAATACGAACTCGTTTTGGCTACCATTTGATAAAAGTTGTCGATGTGCGAGATAATCGTGGTGATGTAATTGTTGCGCATATTATGATTATGAATCCTGCTGATAACGCTGAAAACAAAGACGCCGCTGATAAAGGTAAAAAAACAATTCAAGATATTTACAAGAAATTACAGCAAGGAGAAAAATTTGAAGATCTTGCAAAACAATTTTCAGAAGACAAATCTTCCTCTTCTAAAGGCGGTGTCTTAAATAGATTTGGCTCAGGCCAATTAAGCTCAGAAGAATTTGAGAATGTGGCTTTCAATTTAACTAAAGAAAATCCTGTTTCCGAGCCATTTAAAAGCCAGTACGGATGGCATATCGTTAAATTAATAGATAAGTTTTCAGTTAAAACAATTGATGAAATGCAATCTGATTTAGAATCGAAAGTTAGTAAAGACGATAGATCTCGATTGATTACTGCCTCAATGAATGAGAAATTAAGAAAGAAATACAGCATAAAAAGAGACGATAAATTCTATGCAACCCTTTCTAAATCAGTAGGCAACGATATCTACGAAGGAAAATGGGAAACGCCAGCGGATTTAAAATCTTTCAATAAAAATTTGGTAACCATAAATAGTACAAAATCGATTACAGGTGCATCTTTTTTAAACTATATAAAAGACCAACAAAAATCTAAAATCACTTTAAAGCCGATATCTAAATTAATAGATAAGTTTTATCAAAGCTATTTAGATCAGGAATTGGCACAATATTATGACGATAACTTAGAGAAAGAGTTTCCAGAATTTTCGGCAGTTATGGACGAATATAGAGACGGATTATTGCTATTTGATTTAATGGAAAAAGAAATTTGGAATAAATCAAAAACGGATTCATTGGGATTAAAAGCATTTTACGATAAAAATATAAGTAATTACCAATGGAAAAATCGTTTGGATGTAACTATTTTGTCATCAACTAATTCTGACGTTATTAAGAAGGCTGCAAAATATTTGAAAAGCAATAAAACCGTTGATTTTATAAAAGAGAAATTAAATGTAAAAGATGGCGCTGTAAATATTATGGCAAAAGTGGGTGTTTTTGAAGAAGGAAATGAATCATTGCCTAAAAACCTAAAGTTTGAAGCAGGAATTTCAGAAATTATTAAAGAAGGGGAGTATTATTTTGTAACCAAAGTAAATGCAACTTTGCCAGCAGGTCCAAAAGCACTTGACGAATGCAAAGGAAAAGCCATTAACGATTACCAACAATTTCTAGAAGACAATTGGGTTAAAGATCTAAAAAACGAATTTAAAGTAGAAGTAAATCAAACTGTTTTTGAGAATATTAAAAAGCAATTGAAGCCTTAATCACCAAACCTAAGGGTTAAAAAGTATTTAAAATAAAATAATAATAGCGAATAGAATATCGAATGATGACAATAAATATAAAAAATAGTAGATTTTTAAATACGAAAACAGCTTTAATAGTTCTTTTTACCGTTTTGGCATTTGCAGCCAATGCACAAGAAATTATTAAAGAAAAACCAACTGATTCTATTAAAGTTAAACTACCTCAATCCCGTCAAAAAATTGATGGAATCATTGCTACTGTTGGAGAATACATGGTTTTAGATTCTGATATTGACAAAGCATATCTCGAAATTTCAAGTCAAGGAAATTCTATTAAGGACATTACAAGATGTCAAATGTTGGGTAAATTATTAGAAGATAAACTATATGCTCATCAGGCTATTCAAGATAGTATTATTGTAAAAGATGATGAAATCAAGAAAATGATGGAAGATAGAATCAACTACATGGTTGAACAGATTGGTTCTATGGATAAGGTTATTCAATACTATAAGAAAAACACCGAGGAAGAATTTAAAACGTATTTCTTTGACGTACTTAAAGAAAATAAGTTGGCTGAGGACATGCAAAAAAAGATTATTGATGCAGTTGAAGTAACTCCTGAGGAAGTTCGATCTTTTTTCAAAAAAATCCCTTTTACAGAATTGCCAGTTTTTGGATCAGAAATGGAAGTTTCCCAAATTGTAGTGACTCCCAAAATTACTGAAGAAGAAAAGCAGAAAGTAATTGATAAACTCAAAGGATTCAAGAAAGATATTCAGGGCGGAGCAAGTTTTTTCAGTAAAGCAGTACTTTATTCTGAAGATCCAGGTTCACGATCTACCGGCGGTTTTTATAAAATGACACGTAAAACACCATTTGTAAAAGAGTTTAAAGACGTAGCATTTAGTCTAGCTGAAGGAGAAATATCTGAGCCTTTTGAAACAGAATTTGGTTATCATATTATTTATGTGGAGAAAATTAGAGGTCAAGAGATTGATTTGCGTCATATTTTATTAATACCTAAGGTTTCAGATGAATCTTTAAAAGCTGCAAAAGAAAAAATTGTTCTTATTAAAAAGAGAATTGAAGATAAGGAAATTACATTTGCAGACGCAGCAAGAACCTTATCAGATGAAAAAGAAACTAGAGCTAATGGAGGTGTTTTAATCAATCCAAAAACACAAGACACTCGTTTTGAATTGACTAAAATGGACCCAACTCTTTATTCAAATGTTTCTAACCTAAAAGAAGGTGAAGTTACCTCTCCTTTAGGGGAAGAGGATCAAACGGGTAAAAAGAAATTTAAACTTTTAACGGTTACTAATCGAATTAATGAGCACATTGCTGATTATGCACAAGATTATATTAAAATTAAAAACCTTGCTTTAAAAGAAAAACAAATTAAAGCGATTGGAAAATGGTTTGATGAAAAAATTAAAGAAACTTTCATTAAAATTAATGGGGAATACAGAGATTGTGCTTTCACAAATAACTGGTTAAAAAAATAAAACAGAATCAAAACAGGTTGTAGATTATAAATCTAAATTCTATAAAAGATAATATGTCTGACGTAGCAGAAATAAACAAATTGGTTCAAAAGAGAATTGAACTTAAAAAAGAAATAGCAAAAATAATTGTTGGTCAAGAAGAAGTTGTTGATCAAATAGTTTTAAGTATTTTTTCAGGCGGTCACGCATTATTGGTTGGTGTGCCAGGTTTGGCAAAAACATTAATGGTAAATACTATTTCGCAAGCTTTAGGATTGGATTTCAAGAGAATTCAATTTACACCCGATTTAATGCCTTCGGATATTTTAGGAAGCGAAATTTTAGATGAAAATCGTCAATTTAAATTCTTAAAAGGACCTATTTTTTCTAACATCATTTTGGCTGACGAGATCAATAGAACGCCACCAAAAACCCAAGCCGCTTTATTAGAAGCGATGCAAGAAAGAGCAGTAACGATTGCGGGTCACAACTATAAATTAGACTTGCCTTATTTTGTTTTGGCAACTCAAAATCCAATTGAACAGGAAGGAACTTATCCTTTGCCAGAAGCGCAATTAGACCGTTTTATGTTTTCTATAAAATTAGATTACCCAACGTTTGAAGAGGAAGTGCAAGTGGTAAAAAACACTACTTCAAATTCTGATGTTATTGTAAATCCTTTGTTTAACTCTCAAGAAATTATCGATTTCCAACAGTTAATTAGAAGAATCCCTGTTGCTGATAATGTCGTTGAATACGCGGTAACTTTAGTTAGTAAAACAAGGCCAGATAATTTACTTTCAAATGATTAGTTGAAAAATTATATCGATTGGGGTGCTGGGCCAAGAGCCTCACAAAATTTAATTTTAGCCGCTAAAGCAAATGCTGCATTCAATGGTAAATTTTCACCAGATATTGAAGATGTGAAAGCGGTAGCAATTGGAATCTTAAGACATCGTGTAGTGAAAAATTATAAAGCCGATGCCGAAGGGATTTCAATTGAAAAAATAATCGATTCCTTATTATAAAAAAAATTATATTTTTAAGAAAACCTCAAATTTTACTAAAGATTTGAGGTTTTTTGTTTGGTGCTAATTTCGGAATTCATAAAAATCTCAATATAATTTATTAATTAGATAAAATTTTAATATTATTTTGTTTATTTAATAATTATTCGCTGAATTATTGCTATTATTTAAATAATAATCAGTTCAAATGCTTGTTTTATTAAAATATCTTTAATATTAAATGTTATTGCTTAAATTTGTATTCTAAATAAACTAATATTGATTACTATGGCTTTTGATATAGAAATGATAAAAAAGGTTTACGACAATATGCCTTCTCGTGTAGACAAAGCAAGAGAAATTGTTGGACGACCATTAACTTTAACTGAGAAAATTTTATATGCCCATCTTTGGGAAGGAACACCTTCACAAGCTTTTAAAAATGGAGTTGACTATGTTGACTTTGCTCCAGATCGTGTTGCTTGCCAAGATGCCACTGCTCAAATGGCTTTATTGCAATTCATGCATGCTGGAAAAAAGACGGTTGCAGTTCCAACAACGGTGCATTGTGATCACTTAATTCAAGCTAAAGTAGGTGCTTCTACTGATTTAGCAGTCGCAAATTCGCAATCGAAAGAAGTTTTTGATTTCTTATCATCAGTTTCAAATAAATATGGAATCGGATTTTGGAAACCGGGTTCTGGGATTATTCACCAAATTGTTTTAGAAAATTATGCATTCCCTGGCGGAATGATGATTGGAACCGATTCTCACACTGTGAATGCAGGTGGTTTAGGGATGCTAGCAATTGGTGTGGGTGGTGCTGATGCAGTTGATGTAATGTCAGGAATGTCTTGGGAATTGAAATTTCCAAAATTAATTGGAGTTAAACTTACAGGAAAATTAAACGGTTGGACTGCTCCAAAAGATGTTATTCTAAAAGTTGCTGATATTCTTACTGTTAAAGGTGGAACTGGTGCAATTGTTGAATATTTTGGAGAAGGTGCAACTAATATGTCTTGTACTGGTAAAGGTACTATTTGTAATATGGGTGCTGAAATTGGAGCTACTACTTCTACATTTGGTTATGATGATTCAATGAGAAGATATTTAGCGGCTACTGGTCGTCAAGATGTAGTTGATGCTGCCGATAAAGTAGCTGATTATTTAACTGGTGACGCTGAAGTTTATGCCAACCCAGAGAAATATTTTGATCAATTAATTGAAATAAATTTAAGTGAATTAGAGCCTTATATCAATGGGCCTTTCACTCCAGATAGAGGAACTCCAGTTTCTAAAATGAAGGAAGAAGCGGCTAAAAATGGCTGGCCTTTAAAAGTAGAATGGGGATTAATTGGTTCATGTACCAACTCATCTTATGAAGATATGGCTCGGGCAGCTTCAATTGTTGAACAAGCTGTTGCACATGGAATTTCGCCTAAAGCAGAATTTGGAATTAACCCAGGTTCAGAGCAAATCAGATATACAATCGAAAGAGATGGAATTATTGCTACTTTCGAAAAAATGGGTACTAAAGTTTTCACAAATGCTTGCGGACCATGTATCGGTCAGTGGGATAGAGCAGGAGCAGATAAAGGAGAGAAAAACACTATCGTTCACTCATTTAACAGAAACTTTTCTAAGCGTGCCGACGGAAATCCAAACACTCATGCTTTTGTAACTTCACCAGAAATGGTTGCTGCACTTGCAATTTCAGGAGATTTGTCTTTCAATCCAATCACGGATACTTTATTGAATGACAATGGAGAAGCAGTGAAATTATTACCTCCAAATGGTGATGAATTACCAAAAAGAGGATTTGATGTTGATGATAATGGGTTCCAAGCTCCGGCTGCAGATGGAAGTAAAGTAGTAGTTGCCGTTTCTGAAACTTCAGATAGATTGCAATTATTAGCGCCATTTGATGCTTGGGATGGTAAAAATTATACCGGTGCAAAATTATTAATCAAAGCATTCGGAAAATGTACCACCGACCATATTTCTATGGCAGGACCATGGTTGAGATTCCGCGGACATTTAGATAATATTTCAAATAATATGTTGATTGGTGCAGTAAATGCGTTCAATCAAGAAGCAAACAAGGTTAAAAATCAATTAACAGGTGCTTATGAAGCAGTTCCTGCAGTAGCAAGAGCTTATAAAGCGGCTGGAGTTCCAAGTATTGTTGTTGGTGATCAAAATTACGGTGAAGGTTCTTCAAGAGAACACGCTGCAATGGAACCTCGTTTCCTTGGAGTTAAAGCGGTTTTAGTGAAATCTTTTGCTCGTATTCACGAAACTAATTTGAAAAAACAAGGAATGTTAGCGTTGACTTTTGCTAACGAAGCAGATTACGACAAAATTCAAGAAAATGATACTATCAATTTCTTAGATTTAGTAGATTTTGCTCCAGGCAAACCATTGTCAATTGAATTCGCTCACGAAGACGGATCTAAAGATGTGATTTTAGCTAATCATACTTATAATGATAGCCAAATTGGTTGGTTTGTTGCCGGTTCAGCATTGAATTTAATTGCTGCTGGAAAAGCATAAATTAATTTTATAATATAAAAAAAGCGCTGTGAAAACAGCGTTTTTTTTGTTTATTGCATTTAAATAATCTAAATCATTATATAGATTTTTTGTGCACTTCGTTAAAAATCCTATCTTTAACCAAACCAAAAACCAAAATTATGCAAGACAACAACCCTGAAGATTTTAAAAGAGAATTAGGACTATTAGATGGAACAATGCTTGTTGTGGGGTCCATGATCGGTTCCGGGATATTTATTGTAAGTTCTGATATGGTTCGGCAAGTGGGTTCTGCAGGTTGGCTAATTGCAATTTGGGGACTTACAGCCTTACTTACAATTGTAGCTGCTGTAAGTTACGGCGAATTGAGCGCTATGTTTCCAAAAGCTGGTGGTCAATATGTTTATTTGAAAGAAGCCTACGGGAAATTAATAGGATTTTTATACGGTTGGAGCTTTTTTGCTGTAATTCAAACAGGTACAATCGCCGCAGTTGGGGTAGCATTTTCTAAATTTGCAGCCTATTTATATCCTCCGCTGAGTGAAAAAAATATCATTTTTGAAGCTGGAAATTTCCAACTCCATGCAGCTCAAATAGTTTCTATTATTACCATTGTTTTACTCACCTATCTCAATAGCCGTGGAGTGAAAAACAGTAAAATTTTACAAACTATTCTTACAATAATTAAAATTTTATCTCTTTTAGGGTTGGTCATTTTTGGATTTGCTTTAGGCGCAAAAACAGAGATTTGGAATGCGAATTGGGCAGATGCGTGGGCTGTAAAATCATATGCAACAGATACTAACTCTTGGTTACCGATAGGTGGAATGGCTTTAATTGCAGCCGTTTCAGCAGCTTTAGTAGGTTCTGTTTTTTCCAGCGACGCATGGAACGGCGTTACTTTTATTGCCGGTGAAATTAAAAACCCAAAAAGAAATGTAGGCTTGAGTTTGTTTTTAGGAACCCTAATTGTAAGTGTTATTTACATTTTAGCCAATTTAATGTATCTGGCGGTAGTTCCACTTCAAGGAATTGCAACTGCCGAATCGGATAGGGTGGCGGTTGTCGCTTCGCAAAATATTTTTGGTGCTTCGGGAACCATAATTATTGCATTAATGATTATGATTTCAACATTTGCCTGTAACAATGGATTGATTATGGCAGGTGCAAGAGTTTATTATACCATGGCAAAAGATGGTTTGTTCTTCAAAAAAGCAGCTACTTTAAACGAGTCAAGCGTTCCTTCTTGGTCTTTATGGGCGCAATGTTTTTGGGCTTCAGCGTTATGTTTAACAGGAAAATACGGTGATTTATTAGATTTTGTTGTAATTATAGTGCTTATATTTTACATCCTAACGATCTACGGAATATTTATTCTGCGTAAGAAAATGCCAGATGTTGAAAGACCTTACAAGGCTTTTGGATATCCGTTTTTACCTTTTTTATACATAATTATAGCAACCGCAATTTGTGCCGCTTTACTAGTTACAAAAACGAGTACTTGTGGTTGGGGTGTATTGATTATGTTAATTGGAATCCCGATTTATTATTTGATGAATAAAGAGATTTAATAAAGTTAAGAGTGTAAAAAAATCCGTTTCATTACAATAAATGAAACGGATTTTTTGTGTCCAACAACCATCAACAACTAGTAATACGAAAAACGTCTTACTTTTGAAATGTACTTTGCCAAGCGAATTACTTGATGGCTATAGCCGTATTCATTATCGTACCAAATATATAGCACAATATTTTTTCCGTCTTCTGAAACAATTGTCGCATTACTATCATAAATTGAAGGCGCTGATGTACCTACAATATCTGATGAAACCAATTCGTTGTTGAGCGAGTATTTTATTTGTTCTACTAAATCACCTTCTAATGCGTATTTTTTCATAATTGCATTGATTTTAGAAATAGTAGTCGTTTTCTTGACTTCTAAATTTAATATTACCAATGAACCGTTTGGAACAGGAACTCGAATCGCATTGGAAGTTAATTTGCCTGCAAGACTCGGCAACGCTTTTGCAACAGCACTCCCTGCGCCAGTTTCTGTAATTACCATATTCAATGCCGCAGCTCTACCACGACGGTATTTTTTATGCATATTATCCACTAAATTCTGATCGTTGGTATAGGCATGAATTGTTTCTATATGACCTTTTGCGACTCCCAAAGTATCTTCAACGGCCTTTAATATAGGAGTGATGGCGTTGGTTGTGCATGAAGCAGCCGAAAATATATCAACTTCATCTGGGTTGTATTCATTGTGATTTACCCCGTGAACAATATTTGGCACTCCTTTTCCAGGTGCGGTAAGAAGCACTTTTTGAGCTCCTTTTGAAGATAAATGTCGTCTTAAAGCCTCATCAGTTGTAAATGCTCCCGTATTGTCAATTACTAAAGCATCGTTTATTCCGTATTTTGTGTAATCAATTTCTTCGGGCCCATTTGCTGTAATTACATGAACAGTCGTTCCGTTGATTATCAACGCATTATTTTTAACATCGGCAACTACTGAACCCATAAAATCACCGTGAATGGAGTCGTAACGCAATAAAGAAGCTCTTTTTTCTAAAGAAACTGCATCGTTTTTGTCGCGTGTAACAATAGCTCGCAATCGCAATTGTTCTCCTTTTCCCATTTTTATCATCAATTCGCGGGCAAGCAATCTTCCGATTCTACCAAAACCATAAAGAACAACATCTTTTGAAGTAATTTCCTCAGTATTCTTTATGTTATTTAATTTATCAATTACAAACGCTTTGACATTATTGTGTTTGTTATCCTTCAAATGGTATTCGTAGGTTAGCTTTCCAATATCTAATTTTGAAGGTGGTAAATCCAATGATAATATGGCTTTTGCAATTTCGACTGAATCAAATATTGAAATTGGTTTACCAACAAATTCTCCAGCATATTCATGAAGGTTGATAATTTCACTTACATTTTTATCAATTAATTGATTTCTAAAAAGTACCATTTCAATGGATTTATCGTACCATAAATCACTGATTATTTTAATAAATTCTACACCAGCTCTTCTTCGATTGGCTTGAAACGCAACTTCTTTTTCGTAAGATATTGTCATAATAACTAAACTAAATTTGAATTAATATATTGAAAATTTTTGCAAAAGTACCCATTTCAATCGATTTCGTAACTAGTTTTAGTGTTAAATTTATTTATGACAAATAAAAAAAGCCGATTAATTAAAATCGACTTTTTTAAAAATTAAAGTAAGATGGTATTCTATAAAATTAAGCGGACCACTTGTCCGTTTACGGTAAGCATTTCAATTTGAACCGCTTGGTTTTCATCTAAATTGGAAAGTGCCTTCGAAACTGTTTCTACATCAACGGCTTTAACATTTCCAATACTCAATATTATCCCTCCCTTCAGATCATTTGCGTAAGCGCTCAATTTATCATTGTCAATTTCTTTGATTTTAACGCCGTAGCTAATTCTGAATTTCTTCTTATCTGCAGAACCAATATTTTCTATATCCAATCCTTTAAATTGTGTGTTGATGACATCACTTTTAGTTAATGTAACTGGAATCGTCATCGTTTTATTATTTCTGATAATGGTCACTTGAACTTTATCATTGGGCCTTTTTGTACTAATATAACCATTTAATTCAGCATATGAAGTTACATTTTGGTTGTCAATTTTCTTGATAATGTCTCCTTTTATTAAACCAGATTTTTCAGCTCCTGTATTTTTATTGACACGTTTAATATAAAATCCTTCAGTTTCTTTAATTCCTAATTCTTTTGAAGTGTTACTATTCAATTCACCACCTTCAACACCCAAAATACCTCTTTGAACATTACCAAATTCCATGATATCTTCAATAATTTTACGAGTAATATTGGATGGAATTGCAAACGAATAACCAACGTAAGAGCCTGTTTGTGAGGAAATCATGGTGTTAATACCAATTAATTCACCACGATTATTTACTAACGCTCCGCCACTGTTTCCAGGATTCACCGCAGCATCGGTTTGTATGAATGATTGTATTCCTGAGGTATCTAAATTTCTAGCTTTTGCAGATACAATTCCAGCTGTAACCGTAGAAGTTAGGTTGTATGGATTTCCAACCGCCAATACCCATTCGCCTACTTTCACTAAATCGGAATCAGCAAAGGTGGAATAAGTAAGTTTTTCGTCGGCATCGATTTTCAATAATGCAATATCCATTTTTGAATCGGTTCCAACCAATTTTGCTTTATATGATTTTTTGTTATTTAAGGTAATTTCAATTTCGGACGCATCTTTAACAACGTGGTTATTGGTAACGATATAGCCATCTTCAGATATAATTACTCCAGAACCTGTTCCAATTTGTTCTTGTTGTTGCGCTCCTCTATATCCGTAAAAAAATTCCATTATTGGATTTGAAATAGAAGTGTAGGAAACATTTTTTACGTGAACTACTGAGTGTACTGATTTGTCCGCTGCCTCAGTAAAATCTACAGCTTCAGATGATAATCCTACAGTTTTACCATAATTGTTTGGAGCAAGTGTTACCACCGAATCCCTATTTTTTGAAAAATAGCCATTACTATCAAATAATAATTTGTAAGCTCCAAGTGTAGTAGCACCGCTTATCAGTGATACTAAGAATAGATTTGAGAAATTTTTCATAGTTATTAAATTTATTTATGGTAAAAATAAAAAAGTATATTTTCAAAAAAAAGAGTTTAACGCTCGTTTAACAATGATTAACTTTTCATTAATAGTTTGTACTTTTGTAACAACCAAATATATTATGGAAATCAATTTTGATAAATACGAAGGTACCGGCAATGATTTTGTGATGATTGATAATCGCAATGATTTCTTTCCTAAAAATGATGTCAATCTTATTGCTCATTTGTGCGATAGAAGGTTTGGGATTGGTGCTGATGGATTAATTTTGTTAGAGAACGATTCTGAATCTGACTTCAAAATGGTATATTATAATTCTGATGGAAATCAAAGTACAATGTGTGGAAACGGAGGAAGATGTTTGGTTGCTTTCGCAAAAAAACTCCAGATTATTAATAATTCAACTTCATTCATGGCTGTTGATGGAATACATCATGCTACAATTTCAGACGAAAACATAGTTTCTTTACAAATGAAGGACGTTGATTTTGTAAATAGTCAGTCAAATTATACTTTTTTGGATACTGGTTCGCCACATCACATCGAAATGGTTTCGTCAATTGCTAATTTGGATGTAAAATCTCAAGGAGCAGCAATTCGATACAGCGATCTTTATGGTTCGGCTGGGGCCAATGTTAATTTTGTTGAACAAATAAGTGACGATACCTTTTCTATTCGAACTTACGAAAGGGGAGTAGAAGACGAAACGTTATCTTGCGGTACTGGAGCTACAGCAGCAGCAATTGCAATGAATTTTATTGGAAAAACAAATTCGAATTCGATTAAAATAAATGTCCGAGGTGGAAAATTAGAGGTTTCATTTGATAAAAAAGATTCTCATTTTTCCAATGTGTTTTTAAAAGGGCCCGCAACTTTCGTATTCCAAGGAAAAATTAATATTAAATAGCAATAATTTGATCACTTTAAAGGGAGAAACTATTTATTTACGAGCATTAGAACCTAATGATTTAGAGTTTATTTATGCGGTTGAAAATGACGAATTGGTTTGGGAAGTGAGTCATACTCAAACTCCCTACAGTCGTTTTTTGATTCGTCAGTATCTTGAAAATGCCAATCAGGATATTTATGAAGCAAAACAATTACGACTTGCAATTTGTAATTTCGATGATGATTCTGCCATTGGATTAATTGATATTTTCGAGTTTGATCCTAAAAACAATCGTGCTGGTGTTGGTATTCTAATTAAAGATAGTGAAAATAGAAGTCAAGGTGTTGGAACTGAGGCTCTGGATTTATTGATTAAATATACCTTTAGAAATTTAAACTTACATCTATTGTATGCAAATATCGCTACAGAAAATGAGGCTAGTATAAGACTTTTTACTAAATTTGGATTTGTAAATATTGGAACAAAAAAGGAATGGAATTTGGTTAACGGCAAGTATAAAGACGAATCCCTCTACCAATTAATAAATAATCAATTTTAAAATATATATTTTGAACATTAAAAAAATAATCACAATAGTTTCAGTTGTATTGATCGCCGCATTACTAGTTTACGGTATCAAATTGTATGGCGATATCTTTTCAAAAAATACGAAATTCTCTGAAAATGAGCTTTACGTTCATATTCCAACGGATGCAAATTATGAGGATGTCAAAAATATCATCACTCCGTACATTGATAATATGGATAAATTTGAAATGGTTGCTTCTAAAAGATCTTATATTCAAAATGTAAAATCGGGACGTTTTTTGTTCAAAAAAGGAATGAATAACTTCGAATTGATTACGGCATTACGTAATAATATTCCTGTAAAATTGGCTTTTAATAATCAAGAACGTATTGAAAATGTTGTTGGAAGGGTAAGCTCTCAAATCGAAGCAGACAGTATTTCTTTGATGAATATTTTTAAAGATTCTACATTCTTAAAAGAAAATGGTTTTACAGAAGATAATGTTATAAGTATTTGTATTCCAAACACCTATGAATTTTATTGGAATACAAAAGCAGATAAATTCCGTGATAAAATGATTAAAGAATATCGTAAATTTTGGAATACTGAAAGAACTTCTCAAGGTCAAAAATTGGGTTTAACCCCTGTTCAAGTGATGACTTTAGCATCTATTGTGCACAAAGAAACCGTTAAAAAAGACGAAAGACCAAGAGTTGCAGGAGTCTATTTGAACAGATTAAGATTAGGAATGTTACTTCAAGCAGATCCAACAGTAATATTTGCCAAGAAAAAGAAATTAGGAAACTTTGATATGGTTATTAAAAGAGTTTTCTCAAATGATTTAAAAATTGATTCCCCTTACAATACTTATTTTTATGGTGGTTTGCCTCCAGGACCTATCGCAATGCCCGATATTACTGCCATTGAAGCGGTTTTAAAACCGGAAAAACACAATTATATCTATTTCTGCGCAAGCGTTACCCGATTTGGATATCATGAATTCGCTGTCAATGAAAGTGAGCATGAAGTGAATAGAACGAACTATATTAATTGGTTAAGAAAGCAAATTCAAATCAGTAAATCTAAATAATAGATTGCTTCAATTCTTCCATTAAATCGACATTCAGATAACTTTAACTATCTGAAAATCAGATTTATTATTTTTTATGTATATTTGTCCCGTAGAAATTTCTTAAATAATACTGATTTATTATTTCAGTATTGGTGTTTTATAAATCTATAATTATTGATTTATATTGTTTTGCATCGTTAAGAAGAAAACTAATATATGTTAAAGAAAGGATTTTTTTATTTTGGTTTGGTCGGTATTGTTGCTTTTATGAGCTCAGGTTTTAAAAATGGAAAATTTGAGAAATACGACTGGTTTCACATCGATTCAAATAAAATAACGAATTATTCATTACCTTCACTAGAGAATAAAGATTACATAAATAGAAAAGTTCCGTTTACAGGTAATTTTTTTATTGGCTATAAAGAAGCAATCGCCTTCAGAGAATCCCAAGGAAAATACAGAAAAATTAACTCCATAGGTTATATGGGTAAATATCAATTTGGTGCAGAAACACTAAGAACAATTGGTATTTATGATAGTTTGACTTTTTTAAATGACCCAAGATTACAAGAAAAAGCTTTCGTTGCTTTACTTTCTAAAAATAAGTGGGAATTGAGAAAAGAAATTGAAAAGTACGAAGGTCAAATTGTTGGAGGAGTTCGAGTGACGGAATCCGGTTTATTGGCTGCAGCCCATCTAGGTGGTGTTGGATCTGTAAAAAGATTTTTGAGGTCCAATGGTTCTAGAAAGTGTAGAGATGTAAATGGCACTTCTGTGAAATCGTATATGAGAGAGTTTGGTGGTTATGAAACTTCGGGAATTAAACCGAAAAGGAAGCCCAAAGTAAAATAATTAAAAAAAGCCACGTTTATCGTGGTTTTTTTATGCATTACATTTTATGAATAATGAATATTGTAGGTCGATTGTGTAAATCAATTTTTGTTTTTTTCCAATTCACCACGCGCATCGTTTTGATATATTCAGAAGGTAAAGTGATGTCGCAAGCCACGCATAAATACGTCTCGGGATGAAGCGAACTTAAAATATCTTCCAACATTTTATTGTTTCTATATGGAGTTTCAATAAACAACTGTGATTGATTTTTGCTTATCGATAACTTTTCAAGATTTTTTATTGCTGCTTTTTTCTCGGCAGCATCAATAGGAATATATCCGTTAAAAGCAAAACTCTGTCCATTCATTCCGGAAGCCATAATTGCTAATAATATTGATGAAGGTCCAACTAAAGGAACTACTTGTATTCCTTTTTCGTGTGCTAGTTTCACGATAACTGCTCCAGGATCGGCAACGCCAGGGCATCCTGCTTCCGACATAAGCCCTACGTTTTTTCCTTCCAAACAGTCTTGAATCATTTTTTTGTATTCAGAATCTTGAGTGTGCTTGTTTAAAGCACTTAAGTGTAAAGTGGCTTGTACTTTATCTGGACAAATGCTTTTTATGAATTTTCTAGCAGTTTTTTCGTTTTCAACAATGTAATAATCTAATAACTCAATGCTTCTTTTTATGGTTTGAGGAAGCACATCAAATGGATTTTCTGTTTCTCCAAGTGTTGTGGGAATAAGATATAATTTTCCTAATTGAGCCATTTAGTATTTATTATTTTTAGGAATGTTGGGATTTTAATTTAGTTGCAATAATATCGCAAGTAGAATCCAGCATTTCATAAACGATGTCAAATCCGTTTTCCATACCAAAATAAGGATCGGGAACTTCTTTAATTTCGTCTTCGTATTTTTCTGTAAGAATTAATTTTACTTTACTTCGGTGTTTTTCACTATTGGATAATGCAATTACATTTTGGTAATTACTTTTGTCCATAACATAAATATAATCGAAGTTTTCAAAATCGGATAAAGTGATTTGTCGGCATTTTTGGTTGGATATGTCAAGACCATTTTTTTTACAAACAGCAATTGATCTTGAATCGGGTTGGCTGCCAATGTGCCAATCTCCTGTACCGCAAGAATCTACAATAAAATTATCTTTAGGAAGTTTAGACGCTAAAAGTCCTTCTGCAATTGGTGATCTGCAGATGTTTCCTAAACATACCATTAAAATTTTAATGGGCATTTTATAACGACAATTTCTTGTGAATGTCTTCCATGTATTTTTTGAACTGCTTGTCTGTTGCTACAAGATTATCAACAGTTTTGCAAGCATGTAATACAGTAGCGTGATCGCGATCTCCAATTTGAGAACCAATATTTGCTAAAGAAGCTTTGGTGAATTTTTTCGCAAAAAACATAGCCAATTGTCTAGCTTGAACCACGTGGCGTTTTCTAGTTTTAGATTGTAATGTTTCTAAATCCAATTGGAAATAGTCGGAAACTGTTTTTTGGATATAATCGATAGATACTTCACGTTTAACATTTTTAACAAATTTCTCTACAACTTGTTTTGCTAAATCTAGAGTTACCTCTTTTTTATTGAATGATGATTGAGCTATCAATGAAATAATTGCACCTTCAAGTTCACGAACATTGGTTTTAATATTTCTAGCTACATACTCTATGATTTCTTCTGGAATTTCAACGCCGTCACGATATAGAATATTTTTCAAAATTGAAATTCTAGTTTCATAATCCGGTTGGTGCAATTCCGCAGAAAGACCCCATTTGAAACGAGAAAGTAATCTTTGTTCAATATCTTGCATGTCAACAGGAGCTTTGTCTGATGTCAAAATAACCTGTTTTCCATTTTGATGTAAGTAGTTGAAAATGTGGAAAAACACATCTTGAGTTCCCGTTTTTCCTGAAAGGAATTGAACGTCGTCAATAATTAATACATCAATTAATTGGTAGAAATGAATAAAATCGTTTCTATTATTTTTCTTTACAGAATCAATATATTGCTGTGTAAAAATTTCAGCTGAAATATATAAAACTGTTTTTTCTGGATATTTGTCTTTTATCTCAACACCAATAGCATGCGCTAAGTGGGTTTTACCCATTCCAACTCCACCAAAAATTAACAATGGATTGAATGAAGTTCCGCCTGGTTTATTGGCAACAGCCATACCTGCAGAACGAGCTAAACGGTTGGAATCTCCTTCAAGGAAATTGTCAAAACTATAATTAGCGTTAAGTTGAGATTCAATTTTTAGATTTCTAATTCCAGGAATTACAAATGGATTTTTTAATTCTGGATTTAAGTTTTTAAATGGAGCGTCCACCTCTTGCGTTTTCATCGGGCTTCTATGAGCACTTGGCAATTGTTCCATAAATGGTTGTTTATTGCCATAAGTGTTCTCCATCTTAATTTTATAAAGTAACTTTGCGTTTTTCCCAAGTTCTTTTGTTAATGCAACTTTCAATAACTTTACATAATGTTCTTCAAGCCATTCGTAGAAAAATTTACTAGGAACTTGAATGTACAGCGCGTTGTCAGTAAGTTCTACTGATTTTATTGGTTCAAACCAAGTTTTGTAAGCTTGATCTTGAATATTGTCCTTAATGAAGGCAAGACAATTTTCCCAGACTGATTGCGCAGTTTTGCTCATAGTAATTAAAAAGTTATTGTTTTATTATGTTACAAAAAATAACGGATAAGGGATGCTTATTTTTTGGACTACAAATATGTGATAATAAATCGTTAAAAAAAAATTTTTTTAGATTAAATTTTTTAAAATTTTTGTTGTATATACAGACCACTATTTTTATTTAATAATTATAAATATTTGAAATGCAAAAACATCAAATTCAAGTTCGTGTTCGTTATTCTGAAACAGACCAAATGGGGGTAGTTTATCATGGAAATTATATTCCATATTTTGAAATTGGAAGAGTGGAATGGCTTAGAAACAAAGGGGTTTCATATAAATTAATGGAAGAAAGTGGAATTGCTTTGCCAATAGTTTCGATGAATATCAACTATAAAAAACCAGCTCGATATGATGAATTATTAACAATTTCTACAGCTTTTAAAAGTCAATCTTCAGTCAAAGTTGAATTTGATTGCGAAATTCATAATGAGAAAAATGAATTGTTAACAACTGCTCATTTCATTTTGGTATTTGTGGACTTATCAACAGGTAAACCCATCAACCCGCCAGATTATATAAAAGAGGTATTATCGAAGTTAGATTAATCTAATTTTGATATCGAAATTTCAAATAATGCATCAAAAATGTCGAATATACGTTCGGCATTTTTTTTTCGTGTAACAATTAGTAGTTCACAATTTTCTTCCATTTTTTGAGAATGAATCTCTAATTGTTTCTCTTTTATAATTCGCATTACCTTGTTGATATTTTTATAATCGAATGTAATTTTGAATTGAATATCTATAGTTTTTTCTATGATTAAAGCGTTTTCAAGGACTAATTGCGCGGTAGTTTTGTAATCTGTAATAAGTCCAACAACACCCAATTTAGTCCC
>CANKZE010000025.1 GCA_947488545.1 Bacteroidota bacterium | reverse complement strand
AAGCGTAAATCCGGGTTTGGTACTGAATTTTGTAAATAACACCGATTTGAAACCGTTGAGCAGAAAAGAAGCCATAAGAAAATTGATATAACAATATAATAAAAGTAATTTCGCACCTTACTAAACACAATGCTGAAAAGAATCGTATATAAATTGGAGTCTGCTGTGGGCTGGGCGCAATCAAAACTGACAGAAAAACAGTTCATTTTCATGTCTAGCGTATTGGTTGGAATCTCATCGGCGGTAGCTGTAATTATCTTAAAGAGTTTTGCGCATTCGGTATTTTCATTTGCCACAGAAATCAACGGAATTTTAAAATTGAGTTTCATCAATAGTGTTTTACCAATTGTCGGAATTCTATTGACGCTATTTGTTGTAAAACGACTTTTAGGCGGTACAATTGAAAAAGGAACGTCTCAGATTTTATATGCTGTAGCAAAAAAATCGAGTATTATTCCGAAAAAACAAATGTATGCGCAAATTGTAACCAGCTCGTTAACAGTTGGTTTAGGAGGTTCTGCGGGTTTGGAAAGTCCCATCGTTATTACAGGTGCAGCCTTTGGATCTAATTATTCACAACGGTATAAATTAAGCTATAAAGATCGAACTTTATTAATAGGTTGTGGCGTTGCGGCAGGAATTGCAGCGGCATTTAACGCCCCAATTGCTGGAGTTTTATTTGCAATAGAAGTGCTTTTAGTCGATGTGAGTATTTCAGCATTTACCCCAATTATGATTGCTGCAGCAACAGGCGCTTTAGTTTCAGTAATGGTTTTGGACGAAAGTGTATTGTTGAATTTTGATAAAAAACAATCGTTCAATTACCACTTTACTCCTTACTACATAATGCTAGGAATATTTACAGGGTTTATTGCGGTTTATTATTCTAGAAATTTTCAAAGGGTGGAGCACTTTTTCGGAAGATTGAAATTGAGTCCTTATAAAAAAGGGATTTTTGGTGCTTCTTTATTAGCGATAATCATTTTTGTATTTCCAACATTATTTGGTGAAGGTTATGAAAGTATTCGAACTTTATCAGAAAATGATCCTGGACAATTATTAGAAAACACGCTCTTTAGTGATTTCAGAAACAATAGCTGGGCATTATTAATATTCGTTGGTGCAACAATGATGTTGAAGGTATTTGCAACGGGAATTACAATTGGTAGTGGCGGAAACGGAGGAAATTTTGCTCCTTCCCTATTTTTAGGCTCCTACACCGGATTTTTCTTTTCGAAATTGATCAATTTAACGGGGTTTACCAAGTTGCCAATAAGTAATTTTACAATGGTGGGAATGGCAGGAATATTAAGCGGATTGTTTCATGCGCCGTTAACTGCAATATTCCTAATAGCTGAAATTACTGGTGGTTACGAATTAATGATACCGCTGATGATTGTATCTTCAATTAGTTTTGCAATTTCAAAAAGATTTGAGAAACACTCTTTGGATGTGAAAAATTTAGCTCGAAAAGGAAATGCATTTACAAGTAATAAAGACACTAATATTTTAGCCACTTTAGATATAAATTCTATTATTCAAACCGATTATTTAACGGTTAAATTGGAAAATAATTTGTTGGCTTTGGTTCAAATGATATCCAATTCAAATCAAGTAGTTTTTGCAGTAGTTAATGACGAGCAGGAATTAATTGGTGTGATTTATTTTAATGAAATTCGTGACATTATATTCAGCGATTTCAAGGTAAAATACACACCAATAAACGAAGTTATGCATCCTCCGAAAGAAATTATCTACCCAACGGATAGCATGGAAACGGTAATGGATAAATTTGAAAAGACCAAAGTCGTTTTCTTACCGGTGATTAAAAATGGCAAATACCACGGGTTTATCTCCAAATCGAATGCGCTTGAAGCCTATCGAAGTATGTTGAAAACAATGACAATTGAGTAAATAATTTTTAGAATAAAATAATGTCAAATTCAATTTCAATTTCAATAAAAATATCAAAATAAAAAAACTTGCGAACTTTGCGTATAACTTTGCGTTCTTTGCGGTTATAATCCAATTCAAGATAATTAAAGTTATATTTGAATATTAAACTTCTAGAAATGAAAAAATATATTGTTTATTCTTTGTTTGCTTTTATTACGAGTTTGTCCTATTCACAGGAAGCTAAAGAAGATACTTTAAAATTTGATAAAAAGAAATTCTTAAAAGAACTTTCAGAAAATGCTTGTCAGTGTATTGACTCTATTTCCACCTATAACAAGAAAAAAGATTCAATAACATCAGAGATTCACCGATGTATTGACCAGCAAGTTGGCGCATACCAACTTGGAATCAAATTTTCTAATATCGAAAAACTAAAAGAAGCTGCTGAAACAGTGGATGGCAATAAACAAGTCAACATTTCATTAAGTTTGGACCCAAACTCTAAAGAATACAAAGGGTATTATTTTGAAATTGAAGAGTTTTTGATGGGTAATTGCAGTTCCATAAAAAAGAAAATGGCAGAAAACGAAATTATTGGTGAAAAATCCTATTCCAATAATGAAGAAGCAATGCGTTATTATCAGTTGGGCTTGGATGAAACGAAAAAAGAGGATTTTGCTAAAGCAATAGAAAATTATAAAAAAGCACTCGTATTAGACCCAAATTTTGCTTTCGCATATGATAATATTGGAATATGTTACAGACGACTAAATGAATTTGACAAAGCTATTGATGCTTATGAAAAATCATTAAAAATTGATCCGAATGGTACGATGCCTTTAATGAATATAGCAGTTGCCTATTTATATAATAAAGAATATAAAAAAGCAGTAAAATCCTATGAAAAATTAGCGAAATTAGATCCAACTAATCCTGAGGTATTTTACGGAATTGGAAATATTTATGCTCAATATTTATTCGATTATGAAAAGGCGTTAGATAATTTATGTCAAGCCTATAACATTTATGTTAGAACAAAATCACCTTATAGAACTGATGCTGAAACTCTTATTAGAATCGTTTATGGTGAATTGAAAAAGCAAGGAAAAGAGTCGCTTTTTGATGAAATTTTAAAGAAACACAATATTTCATCGAAATGATAATTGAGTAAATTGAAGTTCAAGTATTAACAAAATCTTGATAAGCGTTGTATCGAAAGTTAAAATCAAAATGGTAACTTTGCGTTTTGATGAAAAATATGCTAGAGAAAGATAATACTATTGAAGTTTTAGGAGCGAGAGTTCACAATCTGAAAAATATTGACGTTTCCATTCCAAGAGAAAAATTGGTTGTTATTACTGGGCTTTCGGGTTCTGGTAAATCTTCATTAGCATTTGACACCATTTATGCTGAAGGACAACGAAGATATGTCGAGACTTTTTCGGCGTATGCGCGTCAATTTCTTGGTGGTTTAGAACGCCCTGATGTTGATAAAATTGACGGACTTTCTCCCGTAATTGCAATAGAACAAAAAACAACTAGCAAAAGTCCCCGTTCTACGGTGGGAACTATCACTGAAATTTATGATTTTCTTCGATTGCTTTATGCTCGTGGTGGCGATGCCTACAGTTATAATACGGGAGAAAAAATGGTTTCCTATAATGATGAGCAAATTAAAGATTTAATCATTAAAGATTTTAATGGAAAACGTATAAATATTCTAGCGCCCGTAATTAAAGCTCGAAAAGGGCATTATGGTGAATTATTCCAACAAATTGCCAAACAAGGATTTCTGAAAGTTCGTGTCAACGGAGAAATAAAAGACATCACAGTTGGAATGAAATTAGACCGCTACAAAACACACGATATTGAAATTGTTATTGATCGAGTGCTAATAGATTCAACGGAAGACAATGAAAAGAGAGTTTTAGAAAGTATCAAAACAGCGATGCATCACGGTGAAAATGTGATCATGGTTTTGGACCAAGATTCTGATATCGTTCGTTATTTTAGTCGGAATTTGATGTGTCCTACTACAGGGATTTCGTATCAAAATCCAGAGCCAAATTTATTTTCATTCAATTCCCCAAAAGGAGCTTGCGATCACTGTAATGGTTTAGGAACTGTCAATGAAATTAACGTTAAAAAGATTATTCCAAATCCTAAACTATCCATAAAAAGTGGTGGTTTTGCACCCTTAGGCGAATACAAATCGACTTGGATTTTCAAGCAATTGGAGATTATCGGAGAAAAATACAATTTCAAAATTACCGATCCAATTGAGAAAATTTCAGAAGAAGCCATGGAAATCATTCTTAATGGTGGAAAAGATAAATTCTCGGTAGAGTCAAAAACATTGGGAATTACCAAAGAATATAAAATTGATTTTGAAGGGATTTCTCACTTTATAAAAAACCAACATGATGAAAGTGGTTCGGCAACAATAAAGCGTTGGGCTTCTGGATTTATGGACGAAGTAAAATGTCCCGTTTGTGAAGGTTCGAGATTAAAAAAAGAATCTTTATTTTTCAAAATAAACGAAAAAAACATCGTTGAATTAAGCGATTTAGATATTTCTGATTTAACCAATTGGTTTAACGATTTAGATACGCATTTATCTGACAAACAAAAACTTATAGCCTCTGAGGTAATTAAAGAGATTAAGGATAGATTGAACTTTTTAATGAATGTAGGTTTGGATTATTTGGCTTTAAGCCGAAGTTCAAAATCTTTATCTGGCGGTGAGGCGCAACGCATCCGATTGGCAACGCAAATTGGTTCGCAGCTGGTAGGTGTTTTGTATATTTTAGATGAGCCAAGTATCGGTTTGCACCAAAGAGACAACGATAAATTGATTCATTCTTTAGAACAATTACGAGATATTGGAAACTCCGTTATTGTGGTTGAACACGACAAAGACATGATTGAGCGTGCCGATTATGTGATTGATATCGGTCCGAAAGCTGGAAAATTTGGTGGTCAAATTATTAGTAAAGGAACGCCGGCTGAAATCCTGAAAGAACATACAATTACTGCCATGTACCTGAATGGCGAGATGAAAATTAAAGTCCCAAAAAAGAGACGTACTGGAAATGGCAAAACTTTAAAATTATCTGGTGCCTCAGGAAATAACTTAAAGAATGTAACGATTGAAATACCACTTGGACAACTTACTTGCGTAACGGGAGTTTCGGGAAGTGGAAAATCAACGTTGATAAACGAGACGCTTTATCCTATATTGAATGCCTATTATTTTAATGGGGTGAAAAAGCCAAAACCATATAAGAAAATTGAAGGTTTAGAGCACATAGATAAAGTAATTGACATCGATCAAAGTCCGATTGGGAGAACACCGAGATCAAATCCTGCAACCTATACAGAAGTTTTTACAGAGATTAGAAATCTATTTACGATGACTTCTGAAAGTATGATTCGCGGTTATAAAGCGGGAAGATTTAGTTTTAATGTTGCTGGTGGAAGATGCGAAACTTGTGAAGGTTCGGGAGTTAGAACAATTGAAATGAACTTTTTACCCGATGTTTATGTAGAATGTGAAACGTGTCAAGGAAAGAGATTTAACAGAGAAACGCTTGAAATTCGATACAAAGGAAAATCAATTTCGGATGTATTGAATATGACTGTTGATGAGGCAGTTCCGTTTTTTGAAATGATACCAAAAATTCATAGAAAAATTAAAACCATTCAGGATGTTGGTTTGGGCTATATTACTCTTGGTCAACAAAGTACTACCCTTTCTGGTGGCGAAGCACAACGAATTAAACTGGCAGGTGAATTGTCAAAAAAAGATACTGGAAATACTTTTTACATACTTGACGAACCTACCACGGGACTTCATTTTGAAGACATTAGAGTGTTAATGGAAGTCATCAATAAATTAGTCGATAAAGGAAATACCATATTAATTATTGAACACAATATGGACGTAATTAAACTGGCGGATTACATTATTGATATTGGTCCCGAAGGCGGAAAAGGTGGCGGTGAAGTTGTTGCCAAAGGAACTCCAGAAGAAATTGTAAAAAATAAAAAAAGCTATACTGCTCAATTTTTAAAAAAAGAGTTACTTTAGTAAGCTGTTTTTTTTAAAATTTCGTAACTTTAAATACTAAACAGGAAAAAATCTATAAAACCTAGCCCCGTCCCGACGCTTCGGGAGCAGTGAAAATCTCACGCTTTTTAGCGTGGATTGCAACGAACAGCGGGAATAGCTCCAAATAAAAACAATATGAAATTAGAAGATTTTAATAATGATGAGGATAAAGTAATTCAGGACAAACTGAAGCAAAAGACGTGGAATGAAATTCGTGCCAATGATTCTTGGGGGATTTTCAAAATCATGTCGGAATTTGTAAATGGTTATGAAAGTATGAGTAGAATTGGGCCTTGCGTTACGATTTTTGGATCTGCGAGAACTAAAACTGATGATCCATTTTATTTATTAGCGGAGAAAATTGCTTTTAAAATTGGAAAAGCAGGCTATGGTGTAATTACTGGTGGTGGGCCTGGAATTATGGAAGCGGGTAATAAAGGCGCGAGTTTAGGCGGTGGTGCTTCGGTGGGATTGAATATTGATTTGCCTTTTGAGCAGCATTTCAACCCATATATTGATCGCGATAAAAACTTGAATTTCGATTATTTCTTTGTTAGAAAAGTGATGTTTGTGAAATATTCTCAAGGGTTTGTCATTATGCCTGGAGGGTTTGGAACATTAGACGAAATGTTTGAGGCGATTACGTTAATTCAGACAAAAAAAATAGGTAAATTTCCAATTATATTGGTTGGAAGATCCTTTTGGTCTGGGCTTATGGAATGGATAAAAACGGTATTAATTGAGCAATATAAAAATGTAAGTCCGGAGGATTTAAATTTGATAAAAATTGTAGATACTGAAGATGAAGTGATTGAAGTATTGGATAATTTCTATAAAAAATACAATTTGTCGCCGAATTTCTAATATAAATAAAGATTAGTAAATTAGATTAAACACCCAATTAAATTGATTGAAAAATACAATTTAATTGGGTTTTGTTTAGTTTAAATGTGTAAACCTTGAATATTTAATAATTATAGGTCGAGATATTAAGATATCATTAGAGATAATTTAATTGTATTTTATTCGAAGTATTATGTAAATCAATCAATTTTGTATATTTTTGTTACGATTTCAATTTAAAGAAATAAAATATGAAGCAATCAGAAACTGCAGCGATGACTTTTGAAGATTTTAAAATCGAGGTTTTAAACGATTATAAAATTGCCTGTATAAGTAGAGAATGTAGTTTATTAGGGAGACGCGAGGTGCTGACTGGGAAAGCCAAGTTTGGTATTTTTGGTGATGGAAAAGAAGTGCCGCAATTGGCGATGGCTAAAGCGTTTCGTGAAGGTGACTTTAGATCTGGATATTACCGCGATCAAACATTTATGATGGCGATTGGTCATTTGTCAATCCAACAATTTTTTGCTGGTTTGTACGGTCATACTGACATTGAGCACGATCCTATGAGCGCTGGACGCCAAATGGGTGGTCACTTTGCGACGCATTCATTGGACAAAGATGGAAATTGGAATGATCTTACGAAAATAAAAAACTCAAGTGCTGATATCTCCCCTACCGCTGGTCAAATGCCGAGACTTCTTGGTTTAGCACAAGCATCAAAAATATACAGAAACGTTGATGGATTAGAACAAAAAACTACCTTTTCTAATAAGGGAAATGAGGTTGCTTGGGGAACAATTGGTAATGCATCCACATCTGAAGGTTTATTTTTTGAGACTATAAATGCCGCTGGAGTACTGCAAGTTCCTATGGTAATGAGTGTTTGGGATGATGAATACGGGATTTCTGTACATGCAAAACACCAAACAACCAAAGAAAATATTTCTGAAATTTTAAAAGGATTTCAACGTGATGAAAACAATAACGGGTACGAAATTATAACTGTAAACGGTTGGGATTACGCTAGTTTGGTTGCTGTTTACAAAAAGGCAGCTGAAATTGCGCGAGAAGAACATGTTCCGGTTTTAATTCACGTAACAGAATTGACTCAACCTCAAGGACACTCTACATCGGGTTCTCACGAGCGATATAAAAACGAAGAGCGTTTGGCTTGGGAAGCTGAATTTGATTGCTTAAAGCAAATGACAAAATGGTTGGTTAGTAACGGTTTTGCAACTGAGGAAGAACTTGATGCGATTTCTAATCAAGCTAAAAATGAAGTTTTAGAAGGTAAGAAAGCAGCTTGGAATGCGTTTATTTCACCATTAAAAGCAGAACAAACTGAATTGGTTTCGCTATTACGAGAAATTGCAAAAACTTCACAAAGTAGCAGTTATATAGACCAATTAACAAATGAATTGGCTTCCATTAAAGAGCCTATTCGAAAAGACCTACTTTCTACGGCTAGAAAAATACTTAGAAAATTAGTTACTGAATCTGAGAAAAACGCTTTATCAAAATGGATAAAAGAAGCTACGGCAACTATCCAACCTAAATTTAGTTCGCACTTGTATTCTGTTTCCCAAAATAATATACATTCTGTTAATGAAGTGTTGCCTGAAGTAGATGAAAATGCTGCTGATGTTGATGCGAGATTAGTTTTAAGAGACAATTTTGATGCATTATTTACAAAATTCCCTGAGGTTTTAGTTTTTGGTGAAGATGCTGGAAATATTGGTGATGTGAACCAAGGGTTGGAAGGAATGCAAGAGAAATACGGAGAATTACGTGTTGCCGATGTTGGTATTCGTGAAGCTACCATAATTGGTCAAGGAATTGGAATGGCAATGCGTGGCTTGCGCCCAATTGCTGAAATTCAATATTTAGATTACCTTTTATATGGAATTCAAATCATGAGTGACGATTTGGCTACATTGCATTATAGAACTTCGGGACGTCAAAAAGCACCATTGATAATTAGAACTCGTGGTCACCGTTTGGAAGGAATTTGGCATGCAGGTTCCCCGATGGGAATGATTATAAATGCCATTCGTGGAATTCACGTTTTAGTTCCTAGAAACATGACCAAAGCGGCAGGATTTTACAATACTTTGCTCACTTCTGACGAACCAGCATTAGTAATTGAATGCTTGAATGGTTACCGATTGAAAGAAAAAATGCCGTTGAATTTGGGTGAATTTAAAACTCCAATTGGTGTTGTTGAGACTATAAAATCAGGAAAAGACATTACGGTAGTTTCTTACGGATCTACTTTGAGATTAGTGGAACAAGCAGCAAAGGAATTGATGGAAGTTGGAATTGACGTTGAAATTATTGATGTTCAATCATTATTGCCATTTGATATAAATCACGATATTCTTAAAAGTATTTCAAAAACAAATCGTTTATTAGTAATCGACGAAGATGTTCCTGGAGGAGCTTCTGCTTATATTTTACAACAGATATTAGAAGTTCAAAAAGGTTATTTCCAATTGGACAGCCAACCGAAAACACTTACCTCGCAAGAACACCGTCCGTCTTACGGAACCGATGGAGATTATTTCTCAAAACCTTCAACTGAAGATATTTATGAGAAAATATACGAAATGATGCACGAAGACAATCCAGCAAAATTTCCGAGTCTGTATTAAGATAAAATTAAAAAACCGCTTATTATAGCGGTTTTTTTTATCCCAACCAGCCATCGCGATCCAAACTTCTGTATTGTATAGCCTCAGCAATATGCGATGAAACTACCGTTTCGGCAGCATCTAAATCGGCAATTGTTCGTGCTACTTTTAAAATTCTGTCGTAGGCTCTTGCAGATAGATTCAAGCGTTCCATTGCGGTTTTTAATAATTGTTTTGAAACTTCATCAAGGGCGCAAAATTCTCTAATTTGCTTGGAACTCATTTGAGCATTATAGTGCACTTTTTCCATTAATTCGAATCTTGAAGTTTGAATTTCACGAGCTGCAGTAACTCTTTTCCGTATATCAATACTGCATTCTGATTTTCGATCGTCTGATAATTTTTCAAATGGAACGGGGGTAACTTCAATATGTATGTCGATTCTATCTAAAAGAGGACCTGAAATCTTACTCAAATACCGTTGCATTTCGTGGGGAGAAGAGGTTTGTGGCGAATCGGGATCGTTAAAAAAACCACTCGGACTTGGATTCATACTTGCCACTAGCATAAACGACGAAGGGTAAGTAACAGTAAACTTTGCTCTAGAAATAGTCACTTCACGGTCTTCTAGAGGTTGGCGCATTACTTCCAAAACATCTCTTTTAAATTCTGGTAATTCATCTAAAAATAAAACGCCATTATGCGCCATAGAAATTTCTCCAGGTTGCGGATAACTCCCGCCACCGACGAGGGCTACATTTGAGATCGTATGGTGGGGACTTCTAAATGGTCGTTGGTTCATCAATCCTACTTCTTTTAATTTTCCTGCCACACTATGGATTTTGGTAGTTTCTAATGCTTCTCGCAACGTCATTGGGGGTAATATACTTGGTAATCTTTTGGCAAGCATTGTTTTTCCGGCACCCGGAGGACCAATTAAAATGATATTATGACCGCCGGCAGCTGCAATTTCCATGCATCGCTTTATACTTTCTTGTCCACGAACATCGCTGAAATCGAACTCTGGAAAGTCTAACGATTTATTAAATTCTGCGCGAGTATCAATAATGGTGGGTTGTAATGTTCCCTTCCCTTCTAAGAAATCAATTACTTCTTGCAGATTTTCCACTCCATAAACATCCAATCCTGAAACGATTGCCGCTTCTTTTACATTTTGAATAGGAAGAAAAAAACCTTTAAATCCTTCTTCTTTGGCTTTTATGGCAATAGGTAAAGCGCCACGAATGGGTTGCAAACTTCCATCAAGAGAGAGTTCTCCCATGATTATGTATTTATCTGATTCGGTAGTTTGTATTTGCGAGGAAGCGACAAGAATTCCAATTGCTAGGGTCAAATCATAAGCTGATCCTTCTTTGCGTAAATCGGCGGGAGCCATATTTATAGTGATTTTTTTGCCGGGCATGGCGTATCCATTATTTTTTAGGGCAGCTGCAATTCGGTAGCTACTTTCTTTTATGGCATTATCGGGAAGGCCTACGAGGTGGTATCCAATCCCTTTATCGATATTAACTTCTACAGTTATTGTGGTGGCTTCAACACCAAAAACGGCACTTCCAAATACTTTTACTAACATGGCGTATACTTTATATTTGTCTAAAGTAAGCCAATTTTAGATATAAATTGGAATAATTTTTATTTAATGAAAATAGTTAAGAAAAATTACTTCTTAAAATTAGATATTCCTTCTTTCAACCACTCGCCATAAGCAGCTACATCGGGAGTGTAACTGATTGTTGGGGTTGTTGAATTTAAATTATTTCCTTCTAAATCGGTAATTACATACAAAGGCTGGGTGTTGGTTTTGTATTTAGAAATGATTAAATCTGTCCACTTGTCCCCTATTGTTTCTAATATTTCCCCTGTTGATGATTTTACTTGTTGGTCTTTTGGCAATTCTCTTTTATCGTCAACATATAATGAAATCATTACTACCTCATTTTTTAGAATTGGTAAAATTGAAGCTTCACCCCAAACGGTATTCTCCATTTTTCTACAATTTACACATGCATAACCAGTAAAATCAAGCATTATTGGTTTGTTTACCGATTTTGCATAAGCCATTCCTTTATCGTAATCATCAAAAATTACAATTCCATGAGGCCCGTATTTAGCGCCTTCAGGCAAAACAGTTTTGACTTCTGAAGATGTATTTTGACCTATTCCAAATGGACTTTCACTATATTCCATTGGTGGTGGAAAGGCATTTATCAATTTCAATGGAGCTCCCCAAAGTCCTGGAATTAAGTAAATTGTAAAAGACAATACCAATAATCCCAATGATAATCTTCCAACAGAAATGTGGGTTAATGGACTATCATGTGGCAAAGTGATTTTGCCGAATAAATAAAGTGTTAAGGTTCCAAATATGGCAATCCAAATGGCGATAAATACCTCGCGTTCTAATAAATGTAATTGCAAAACTAAATCAGCATTCGATAAAAATTTAAAAGCTAAAGCCAATTCTAAAAAGCCCAAAACGACTTTAACCGTATTCAACCAACCACCTGATTTTGGTAAGGAATTCAACCATCCTGGGAACATTGCAAAAAGCATAAATGGTAAAGCTAAAGCCAATGAAAATCCGAACATACCTATTACAGGAGCAATTCCACCTTTTGAAGCAGCATCTACTAATAAGGTTCCGACAATTGGTCCGGTACAAGAAAAAGAAACGATTGCTAAAGCCAAAGCCATGAATAAAATTCCAATTATTCCTCCTCGATCTGCTTGTTGATCTACTTTATTAGCCCAAGAATTGGGTAACATAATTTCAAAAGCACCCAAGAATGAAGCTGCAAAAAACACCAATAATCCGAAGAAAATTATGTTGAACCAAACATTTGTCGATAGTGCATTTAAGGCATCGGCACCAAAAATCCAGGTTACTAATAAACCTAAAACTACGTAAATTAATATGATGGAAATTCCATAAATAATGGCGTTTCTAATACCTTGTGCTTTGTTTTTACTTTGCTTAGTGAAAAAGCTTACAGTCATTGGGATCATTGGGAAAACACATGGCGTTAATAGCGCTGCAAACCCGGAGAAAAAGGCAATAAAAAAGATAGAAATCAATCCTTTTTCATCTTCTTTTTTAGGCTCTTTTGGTGTTGGTAATTGAGTTTTAACTTCCGTTTTTACTGAAGCAACATTAGAATTTGTATCAACAATTGTGGTGTCTTTAACTTCAGGGGCTATTGATGTCTCGGTTATTTTAGGGATTTCAAAAACAAATTTCTTATTTAAATTGATACAAACCTCCTTACAAGTTTGATAATCAATAACCACTTTTATTGACGAAACTTTTGAGTTTAAAATCTTTACTTTTTGAGTTAGAACTACTTTGTTTTCAAAGAAAATTTCATCCACTTCAAAAACGGTATTAAACTCTTTTTTGGTTTTACTTTCTTTAGTTTTCCCAACCAATTGATAATTGCCTGCGCTTTCTTCATATTGAATTCCAAGTGGAATTGGCCCTCCGTCGGGAGTGAATTGAGAATATAGGTGCCACCCAGCGTCAATTTTTCCTTCAAGAATTAAGTTAAATTCAGTTTCAGATATTTTTTCAGTTTTTGATTTCCATTTTACAGGATCTAAAATTTGTGAAAATCCATTGGTGAAAATCAATAAAGCTAGGAGTATAAAAAGTAATTTCTTCATTATTTTATGGCTATTTGTATGCTGTTTTTTGTATTAGTATCAATTTTAAATCTTTCGTCTTGGCGAATTCCAATTACCCAAACAATATCCTCATTTGAATATAAAATCCACGTATTTTCTTTTTGCAAAAGCGACAATTTCTCATCTTTGAAAAGTTTGCTCACCTTTTTTGATTTTCCATCCATCCCAAAAGGCTGAAAAACTGCACCTTCTTCGTATTTTTTTAAAGATAATGGAAATTTCAACTTATCTGCATCTACAAATATAAAGGAATTATCAGTATTTGAATGGAAATTTTGATTAGAAATAGTAAGTTTTATAGGATATTTAACTTCTATTTGATTTTTCTCAATGTAATAAACTTCAGAAGATTCCTTTTCAAGAATTGGTGCTAAAATCAAAGTGTTTCTATCTTTTAATAGTCTGAAATGTTTTGAAAAAACTTGTTTCCCTGATTGGGAATCGACCAATTCATAAATATCATCCCAAGCAGAAAATCCATAATCTTTTAACCATTGGTACAAATAGGATTTATAATTTGGTAGGATTTTTAGTTTATCGATGTTGTAATGGATTTCATCTTTCACCTCAGTTGCCACTTGCTGATAAATCATAATCGTCGCGTCTTCAACCATTACTTGCGCATCATTCAAATATTTTTGTGTGTTTTGAAAAGAAGTTAAAAAACTAGGATTCAATTCCTTTAAAATAGGAACTAAATCGTGGCGGATTTTATTTCGTAAATATTTATCAGATGAATTACTACTGTCTTCGCGCCACTTTATAGCATTTGCAGCAGCATAATTAAAAATTTCCTCACGACTAAAAGCCAACAAAGGGCGAATAACGGATTCATTTTGAGCAGGAATTCCAGTAAAACCGTCCAATCCTGAACCACGAATGAGATGAATTAGAAACGTTTCAATGTTGTCATCGGCGTGATGGGCGGTTAAAATATAATCGAAATTCTCATTTTCAAGTAATTCGTAAAACCAGTTGTATCGTAATTCTCGCGCTGCAACTTGGGTTGAAAGTTTATAATCGTTGGCAAAAGATTGAGTATCAAATTGGGTTATAAAAACGGGAATATCATTTGCTGCAGCATAATTTTGAACAAAAAGCTGATCTTCAAGACTCTCATTTCCACGCAATTGAAAGTTACAATGCGCTAAAGCGATATCAAAATTCAATGTGCTAAATAAATGCGCCATCACCATACTGTCCAAACCACCACTTGTTGCCAATAATAACTTTTTCCCGTGTAAATACGGAAAATTATTGGTTAGATGGAATTGGAATTTATCAATCATATTCAAAAATAGTTATTTTAAATAGAGGAATAAAGTAAAATTGAAACTAATTGCAATTCAATACTTTAATCATAGCGTTGGCTTTCAACAGGCATTCATCGTATTCAGATTCTGGGATTGATAAAGCGGTGATTGCACTTCCAACAGAAAAGGAAACATAATTGTTTGTACTATTATATAAAATACTTCGGATAACAACATTAAAATCGAAATCGCTATTTGGGGTAAAATAACCAACGCTTCCACTATACAATCCGCGTTTGGTTTCTTCTAATTCTTCAATGATATTCATTGCTGAAATTTTAGGAGCTCCAGTCATGCTTCCCATTGGAAATGAATTCTTAATTACATCTAATGCAGAATATTGATCGTCAACAATTGAAGTTATAGTTGAAATCATTTGGTGCACTTGTAAGAAGGAATAAATGCCACATAACTCTTCTACTTCTACCGAACCTATTTTGGCAGTTCGAGACAAATCGTTTCTCACCAAATCGGTTATCATAATATTCTCGGAACGTTCTTTTGGATCTGAAGCTAGATTGTTTTTTGAAATTTCATCTTCATTATTATCTAAATAACGCTTTGAAGTTCCTTTAATTGGCTGAGAAATAATTTTATTTCCTTCCTTTTTCAAATATCGTTCTGGAGTTGCAGAAAGTAAATAATGGTTGTTATTCTTTAAAAAAGTAGCAAATGGAGGTTTTGAAATGTCATTTAATAAAAAATATTTATCAAGTGGATTTATATCTGTTTCAGCATAAAATTCCATACAAAAATTGGCTTCGTAAATATCGCCTTTATTAATGTATTCAAGCATTTTGGTTACTTTTTCAAGATAAAAATCTTTAGAAATACGTTGTTGAATTTCAATTGGATTTGAATTTCTAATTGTTGGAATATCAGTTTCAAGAATTAATTCAAAGTCTTCTTCCACTTCATCGTCACACATGTTTAAATATTGAATTTCTAGTTTATTATTTTTCAATAAAAACAACTTCTTAGGCTGAAAGAAAAACAAATCAGGGAATTGCAATCCATCAAAATTTGACGAGTTTAAATCTTCGGTATCGTTTTTTAAATCGTATGACAAATAACCAAAAATCCAGTCTTTTGTTGTTTGTTGGTATTGCTTTAAATCTTCAAAACCGTTGTGGTAATCAGTATTTATTGAGGTGAACGCATCAACCGCAAGAATACAATCGTAATTTGAGTATTTCTGAGGATAATCATTACTATCTAAAAAAACAACTTCTCGGAATTGTTGCGCCCAAGTTAAAAGTTGTGATTTAAACAACGAAGTATCGGAAATTTCCTTGTGAATTGAAGTTCTCAAATTATTAATTTATTGGTACAAAAATAGGTAAATTATGGGAATTAAAATTAGACTATTTGATTGATATTGGATACAAAAAAAGCTCCGAATTTCTTCGAAGCTTTTGCATTTCTGGGTGGCTGACCGGGTTCGAACCGGCGACCCTCGGCACCACAAACCAATACTCTAACCAGCTGAGCTACAACCACCATTTTTAACGAGTGCAAATATAAGTCAAAGTTTTTTGTTTTGCAAAGTAAAAAAATAAATAATTATATCAAATCACCTAAGCTATTGACAGCCAAATACCTTTCAACTGTAAAACCTTCTGCATATTCTGTTCCAACTAACCTTCCCAATTCGCGGGAACGATTGTGGATGCTTTCTAAAAAGTTTTTGGTTGCAATTGGCGTAACAGGTTCGTTTGAATTTGGGTTGTAAAACTGAGAACTATAAGCTAAAATAGCTGCTTCTTTTTTATCAATAAAATTAGAAATATTAACCACAAAATCAGGCTCAATATTTTTCCATTGGATATAATGATAAACTAATTTTGGTCGCCAAGCCTCTTGCGGAAGGTTGTTGCTCAATGTTTTTATTTTTACTAAACCAGATAAGAAGCAGGCATCTGAAACTAATTTACTCCCTTTTGCATGATCTATATGACGGTCGTCAATAGCATTACAAATCACTATTTCTGGCTGGTATTTTCTAATCATTTCGATAACTTTCAATTGGTGACTTTCATCATTTACAAAAAAACCATCGCGCATGTCTAAGTTTTCACGAACTGTTATTCCAAGGATTTTAGAAGCTGCTTCCGATTCACTATTTCTAATTTCAACTGAACCTCTTGTGCCCAATTCCCCTCGAGTTAAATCGACAATTCCCACTTTTTTACCTAGGGAAATTTCTTTAGCCAAAGTGCCTGAACAACCTAATTCAACATCGTCAGGATGAGCGCCAAAGGCAAGTATATCTAATTTCATAGTATTACATTTTTTAAAGTCATTGCTTTATTTACTGTTTCAAACCATTCGTTTTCTGGGATGCTGTCTTTTGTAATTCCGCATCCTATGTATAAAGTGGCTTTATTTATTTCACTATTATTCTGGATTTTCATGCACCGTAAATTTACATATAAATCAGTTTCAGAATTGTCATTATAATTAATTTCACCTAAAAAACCAGCATAAAATTCACGATTATAACCTTCATTGTTAAAGATAAAATCGATTGCATTTTGCTTTGGCAAACCACAAACTGCAGGTGTAGGATGTAAAAGTAACACTAATTCCTTCAGATTAGAAGTTTTATCAATTATTCCTTGAATAGCTGTTTTTAGATGCAATAAATTTCCCGCTTTTATTGTTTTTGGAATTGAAATTTGTATTTCTGAAACCAATTTACCAATAATTTCAACAATATAATCAGTGACAAATTGTTGTTCTTCTTTTTCTTTGTTTTGCCAAAGTACCTCTTCACTACCTTTATACAATTGCGTTCCCGCCAGAGCTACCGTTTGGAATTGATTGCCGTTTACTTTCAATAATGTCTCTGGAGTTGCTCCCATCCATAAACCGATTTCTGGGTGAAACCAGCAATAAGTGAAAGCGGTAGGATAACTACTTGCTAACTTTATATATAGCGAAATTAAATCGAAATTGGGTAAATCAACTATTTCATTTCTAGATAATACCACTTTCGAAAAAGTACCGTTATTAATTTCTTGAATTACTTTGGATACGATATTTTCGAAATTATTTTTGGCAGCTTCAATTGAATCAGATTCAATTTTAGAGTTAATTTGGAAAAATTCAGGTTGAAAATGAGCAATAAACTCTTCAGAATTATATTTTGGTATTAAAATCTTTTTATTTGCATCAAATGAAGAAAAAATAAAACCCGTTTCTGATAAATCTTCACTAAAAATAAGTTTTCCGTCATTTTGAAAAAGGCCATTAATTATTTTAGAGTTGGGCTTTTTATAAATAACAAAGGGTAAATTATTTTGAAAATGGTGTTTTACTTTATTAAAAAAATCAGTCATTATTGATTATTTATTGTTTCTTACTTTTTTTGGTAAAACCATATTAGTAAGTTTACAAATAGAGATCATTTTTCCAGCTTCATCAGTAATTTTTATTTCCCATAAATGGATGGAACGCCCTTGATGAATAATCCTTGCGGTACCAAAAACAATGCCTTCCTTCTTACTTTTTAGATGGTTTGCAGAAATTTCAATACCTCGAACTTCACTCAATTCAGGGTTAATAAACATCATGGAAGCTGCAGATCCTACACTTTCGGCTAATGCAACCGTTGCACCACCATGTAATAATCCCATAGGTTGGTGAACTCTTGGGTTTACTGGCATCTTAGCTACAAGAAAACCTTCACCAGCATCTATATATTCAATTTCCAAAGTTTCCATCAATGTGTTTTTTGAAAAATCATTACACATTGAAATTATTCTATCTTTATCGAAAGTCATTTTTTTTGTAAAAATAACACATTATTAGTAGACAATAAAATAATTATGATTTAGAAGTTTAAACTAAAATCAATGTTTTTACGTTTTTAATATCTGAATCAAATTAATATTTATAAAATTAATCCCTATTTTTACAAAAATTATTACGTGATGCGCAAACTCCTATTTTTACTTTTATCGGGAATTTTATTATCGATGACATCGTGCAGAAAGGATTTTGTATTTGAACCAAGCAATGGAGAATTGCGTTTTTCAAAAGATACTATTTATTTGGACACGGTTTTTACTAACATAGGATCAAGCACTTACACTTTAAAAGTATATAATAAAAGTAACAAAGACATACTTATTCCAAATATCCAATTAGGCAAAGGAGCACAATCAAAGTACCGAATGACCGTTGACGGAATGCGAGGCGATAATGGAACGATATTTAAAAATGTAGAATTATTAGCAAAAGACAGTATGTATGTTTTTATTGAAACTACCGCTGGAATTGCAGATGCCAACCCCACCGACTTTTTATATACCGATCAAATTCAGTTTGGCTCAGGAACTGAAATTCAAAAAGTAGAATTGGTCACACTGATTCAAGATGCGATTTTTTTATACCCTCAAAAATATGTTGATGCTACAAATGGCGCGGTGACCTACGAATCATTAACGTTTGGTCAAGACCAAATTTACGGGTTTATTCTAGATCACAATACTAATAATGATGAATACCGTTGGACCAGAAACAAACCTTATGTAATATATGGATATGCCGGAATTCCGAATGGCGAAACACTCAATATTGATCCCGGAGCACGAATTCATTTTCATGCCAATTCTGGAATAATTGTGGGAAATGGCGGGACGATAAGAATTAATGGCGAGCAATCAACTACGGCAGCGCTTGAAAAAGAAGTTATTTTTGAAGGAGATCGATTAGAACCTGGATTTTCAGATGTTCCGGGACAATGGGGTTTAATTTGGTTGAGCCAAGGAAGTGTGAACAATCAAATTAATCACCTAACTCTTAAAAACGCAACCGTAGGAATATTTGTTGGCGATGTTTTAAATGCTGTAAATCCGACTTTAAAAATTGATAATACACAAATTTATAATTGTTCAAATATTGGACTATTTTCAAGAAGTGCAAAAATTGAGGGGACCAATTTGGTAATCAATTCTGCTGGTCAAGCTAGTTTGGCATGTACTGAGGGAGGCTCCTATTCATTTAAACATTGCACATTTAATAATAATTGGCAAAGTTCTAAGCAGTTGGCGGTTTTGCTTAGTAATTATCAAAATATTAATAATGTTATCACTCCAAAGGCATTGAATCAAGCGGAATTTTACAATTGTATAATTTATGGTTCTAACCAAATAGAGTTGTTATTAGACAAAAAAGAAGGGGCGGCATTTAATTACAAATTCAATAATTGCCTGATAAAATTTAATAATACAAATAATCAATATACTACAAATCCTTTGTATTTATTTGATACAGATGCAACTCATTATTCGAATATCATTAGAAATCAAGATCCTAAATTTCAAAATGCAAATAAGAATAAGTTGAATATAAATAATACTTCACCTGCTTTCGCAAATGGCAACGCGGCCTATCTAATTGTGAAAGATATTATAGGAAACACCAGAAGTTTACCGCCAGATTTAGGAGCTTATAAAAACGCCCCGTTTCCAATAGTACCCTAAATTTCTATTTCATTTCCAAAATCTTCAAGGTCTCTTCGGTCCTTTTTTGTAGGACGACCATCACCTGTTTTTCTGTAATGTTATTTAGATAATTTCAATAATTCTAAGTGTTGGAAAGTTTCAATTGGTGTTTCATTTTTTCTATAAATATCAACTAGTTTTGCAGCTACTCGATTGGCAGGAATATCTAAAACAACAATTATTTGCGTAATTTGATCTTTTCTGAAAGTAATTTTATCGGTTGGAAACACTTCTTTTGAAGGTTTTGCGATAATTCCATTAACCGTAATATGGTTTTTTTTACAAGCTTCTGTAACCATATTTCGGGTTTTATAATACCTCACACACCATAAAAATTTATCTACTCTCATAATTTTTTTCTAAAATAGAAGTTAAATTGAATGCAAAAATAAATCAATATTGTATCTTGCGCTCTTAAAATTAATAAAAATGAATAAATATTTAAAATTAGCTTTAATTTTTGTTTTTGGACTAACATTAATTGGGTTAACTATGGTTTCTTGTAGTAAGAATGAAACGCCTGATTATAATGTTGAACTTAGAGAATATCCCGTTCAATATCGTGCAGATTTAGATTCTATTGATAAATATTTGAATACTCATTATATAGCGTCAGTTGATGCAGATTTTAACATTACATTTGCTAAAATCCCAACAGGCGGAACCCAACTTTCCATTAGAGCTCAGCAAAATTACCCTTTACAGTTTATAAATGTTCAAAATGACACTCATGGAGTAAACTATAAAATTTATTATTTAAAATTAAGAGAAGGAACAAATGAAAGTACTACTTCGGTAGATTCAATTTATGTTTCGTACAAAGGTACCTTATTAAAAAACACACAATTTGACTATTCTGAAACACCGGTTTGGTTTCAATTAGAAAATGTAGTTGCTGGTTGGGGTGAAATTATACCGTTATTCAAAACTGGAACGTATGATACAGCTCCAGGGCCAAACCCAAGTACTTTTTCAAATTTTGGTGCAGGAGTTATGTTTTTACCTTCAGGAATGGCCTATTATAATCAAATGCCATCTTCATTAATCCCACCTTATTCACCTCTAATTTTTAGCTTTAAATTAAAGAGTCAAAAGAGCAGAGATCATGACAGAGATGGAATATTGTCAAAGCACGAAGTAAATCCTGCAATTGCAAATCAGAAACCCAAAGACTATGATAGTGACGGAGACGGAACAGCAAATTATTTAGATATTGATGATGATGGAGATCGCTATATGACTAAAGTAGAATTATTGAGACCCTATTTGCGTGGCGCAAATAATGTTATGACTCCAAATGGTTATTTCCCTTTTAATGGAGCGGCGGTTGACAATCCGTTAACTCCAAATATTGATGAAAGACAAGGTGTTCCAAGAAAATTTACTGGACCTAATAATCCTGCTAACAATTTGCCAACCCCATTACCTTCAGATTATACTGATTCATCAAGGTTAAGAAGATATTTAGATCCAACTTCTTTCCCACCATTCGAATAAAAAAATATAAATATTGATTAAAAAGCCCGTTAATATTAACGGGCTTTTTTATTTACATTAAAGCAGAAAAAAAATCCGCATTAGCAATTCAATAATAATTTGTTTTAATAGACACTGAATTCTATTAAATTCATAAATTATACTATTAAAATTTATTATATGATTACTTTATTTATATTTGTAATTAAATAATAAAACCATTAATTATGGAAGAATGTATATCGGTATTTGATATGCTTAAAATCGGTGTTGGCCCATCAAGTTCTCACACTTTAGGACCATGGAGAGCAGCCGAGAGATTTCTGAAAGAATTGAAAGACAACGATTTATTTCAAAATACAAATCGTGTTCAAGTTGATTTATATGGTTCATTATCATTAACTGGTAAAGGACACGCTACCGATTTTTCTATAATGCTAGGTTTAAGTGGTCAAGATCCAGAGTACATTCCTATCGAAAATATCTCTAAAATAATCAAATCTATCACTGAAAATGATTCGATTATGTTGGGAAATGAAATAAGTATCCCTTTTAAATTAAACCAAGACATTTTTTTTAATAAAGAATTTCTTCCTTTTCATGCTAATGGACTGAAATTTACTGCCTATTTAAATAACAATTCAAATTATTCCTCAACATTTTATTCAATTGGCGGAGGTTTTGTAGTTAAAGAAGAACGCATCAATGCAAAGAAAAAATTGGAAATTAAATGTGCATTCCCATTTCAAGTTTCTAATGCGGCCGAATTGCTAGAATATTGTTTAGTTGAAAATAAGAAAATTTCAGAAATTGTTTTTGAAAATGAAAAATCAATGCGTTCTGAAGAAAAAATCAATAGTGAATTACTTCGAATTTGGGAAACCATGTTAGAATGCATGTATATTGGGTGTCATTCTGAAGGGATTTTACCTGGAGGTTTAAATGTTCGAAGACGTGCTTTTGATATGCATCAAAATTTGATTGGCTTAGCCAATTACGATTCTCCACAATCGTGGCTTGAAACCATTCGAAAAACGGAAGTAAAATTCCGCCAAATATTAAAATGGGTTAGCTGTTTTGCACTTTCGGTAAATGAAGTAAATGCTTCTTTAGGTCGCGTAGTTACTGCTCCTACTAATGGAAGTGCCGGAGTTGTTCCTGCAGTTTTAATGTATTATTTAGTGATCGAAAATCACCAAGCAGGTGAAAAAGAGATCAAACAATTTTTAATGGTTGCAGGGGAAATTGGTAGTCTTTTCAAAAAAGGCTCAACTATTTCAGCAGCAATGGGTGGATGTCAGGCAGAAATTGGTGTCTCTTCAGCAATGGCCGCTGCTGCTTTGTGTGAATTGATGGGCGGAAGTCCGGAACAAGTTTTAATGGCCGCAGAAATTGCAATGGAGCACCATTTAGGAATGACCTGTGATCCTGTGGGTGGTTTAGTTCAAATTCCATGCATTGAAAGAAACACTATGGGAGCAATTAAAGCAATAAATGCAGCAGAATTAGCATTGGAAACCGATCCTAAAAACGCTAAAGTTCCATTGGATAAAGTTATTGATACCATGTGGCAAACGGCACAGGATATGAATAACAAATATAAAGAAACCTCAGAAGGCGGATTAGCTATTGCAGTTAATTTTGCTGATTGTTAATCGAGTGTTTATTTGAGGAATCGGGGAATTGTTTAATCGAAGAAATTATATATTTTTTTTAATTTATATATTTACAACATATAAGTTTGGAAATTCAGGCATCTTTAACCTAAAATCTTAAATAAACCATTTGAAAATAATCAGAAAATCTAACAAATTTGATTATTTTTGCTCCAATCACTAAAACCAAAATCATAATGTCAGTAGCCAAAAAAGATTACAAAAGAATTACCACAAAATCACTTATAGAAATGAAATCTAATGGTGAGAAAATTTCTATGCTTACTGCTTATGATTTCACCATGGCAAAAATTGTTGATACTGCTGGAATTGATGTAATTCTTGTGGGTGATTCTGCTTCAAATGTTATGGCGGGACACGAAACTACATTGCCAATTACACTAGATCAAATGATTTATCACGCTTCAAGTGTTGTTCGAGCAATAGACCGAGCATTGGTAGTGGTTGATTTGCCTTTTGGTAGTTATCAATCGGATCCGAAAGAAGCCCTACGGTCTTCAATTAGAATAATGAAAGAAAGCGGAAGCCACGCTGTTAAATTAGAAGGTGGCCACGAAATAAAAGATTCGATTAAGAAAATATTGAATGCAGGAATTCCTGTAATGGGACATTTGGGATTAACTCCTCAATCTATCTATAAATTTGGAAGTTATACCGTTCGAGCTAAAGAAGAACAAGAAGCTGAAAAATTACTAGAAGATGCAAAAATGCTTGAAAAATTAGGCTGTTTTGCATTAGTATTAGAAAAAATACCAGCTCATTTAGCTGCAAAAGTTGCTAAGAGCATTTCTATACCTGTTATTGGTATTGGTGCAGGTGGAGATGTTGACGGTCAAGTTCTAGTAATTCATGATATGCTTGGAATGAACAATGAATTTAGTCCTAGATTTTTACGTCGTTATTTGAATTTGTATGAAGAAATGACTTCAGCAATTGGACAATATGTAAAAGATGTAAAATCGTGTGATTTTCCAAATGCTAATGAACAATATTAACCTAAATTCCAACAATTTAGGTAATCCATATGAAAGTAATTTCTGATAAAAACAACCTTCAAGTACTTCATGAAGACAATCATATAATTGTGATTAACAAGCGTGTGGGCGATATTGTTCAGGGTGATAAAACTGGTGACAAACCACTCTCAGAAGTTGTAAAAGAATACATCAAAGTTAAGTACAACAAGCCGGGAGAAGTTTTTTTAGGAGTGATTCACCGTTTGGATCGACCTACAACTGGAATTGTAATTTTTGCAAGAACCAGTAAAGCTTTGACCCGAATGAATGAGCTTTTCAGTAATCGAGAGACTAAAAAAACCTATTGGGCAATTGTGAAAAATAAACCCCAAAATTCAGAAGATAAATTAGTTCATTATTTGAAAAGAAATGAAAAAAACAACACTTCAAAAGCGCATATAAAAGAAGTTCCCGAAAGTAAAATAGCAAGTTTAGATTATAAGATAATTGCATCATTACAAAATTATTACGCGCTAGAAATAAACCTTCACACTGGAAGACATCATCAAATTAGAGCTCAATTATCAGCTATTGGTTCACCCATAAAAGGAGATTTAAAATATGGATTTGATAGAAGTAATCC
>CANKZE010000024.1 GCA_947488545.1 Bacteroidota bacterium | reverse complement strand
AATCTGATTATGATTCCTGTTGTTTGGGTTGAAACTTTAAGAAGTTTCGGAAAAAACTCTACTTTAGATACTGTTTTAGGGATATTTACTTTTGGATTTTATATTTATTATTTAAACTACACTCAAAAGTTAGTCTACATTGAAAACAGAAGTTTGGAACCTTCAACCAAAACTGCAGATACAATTGGATCGTTACTTTACGCCATAGTTGTTGCGACTTTAGTTCACACTTATGTGATGCAACCTTATACCATTCCAACCTCATCATTAGAAAAATCATTGTTGGTTGGCGACTTTTTATTTGTGAGTAAATTCCATTATGGAGCAAGAACACCTATGACGCCAATTGCTGCTCCAATGGTTCATGATACGTTGCCACTTATAAATGTAAAATCCTATTCGAAATTTCCACAATTGCCTTATTTCCGATTTTTTGCAATGCAGGAAGTAAATAGAACTGATATTGTGGTATTCAATTGGCCGGCAGATACTTTATATAATATGTATAAAACAGCTGATAAAAGGTACGACAAACCAATTGATAAAAAGACCAATTACGTAAAACGTTGCGTTGGTATTCCTGGCGATAGTTTGTCGATAAAGGATGGTATTGTCTATGTTAATGGCAAGATTCTTCCAATGCCAGAAAGATCAAAACCTCAATATTCTTATACAGTTACAACCGACGGAACAGGTTTCGACCCTACTTATCTTTCAAAAGAGTTGAATATTACTGACGGCGTTTATCAAAGCTCTCAAAACACTTTCTACTTTAGAGCATTAACAGAAGAATCATCAAATAGATTACGTCAAAATCCGATTGTAAAAAGTATTATTCGTAATGTTTCAAATGAGCCAGAAGCAGCGATTTTTCCCTATAATACAAAATGGAATTTAGATAATTTTGGACCTGTTTATATTCCTAAAAAAGGAGCAACAGTTGCTTTAAATGCTCAAACTTTGCCATTTTATAAAAAGATAATTAGCGAATATGAAAAGAATGAGTTGAAAGTAAACGGAAATGAAATCAGAATTAATGGTCAAGTTGCTACGACTTATACCTTCAAACAAAATTATTATTGGATGATGGGAGACAATCGTCATAATTCACTTGATGCGAGATATTTTGGTTATACTCCAGAAGATCACATTGTTGGAAAACCTGTATTTATTTGGATGAGTTTAGATCCAAATGGCAAAGGATTGAATAAAATTCGTTGGGATAGAATGTTTACTACCGTTAGTGGAGATGGAGAACCTCAATCTTATTTTAGATATTTCTTATTTGCCTTAATAAGTTATTTTGGAATTAGTTACTTTGTTAGAAAAAGAAAAGAGAAAAAGAATTAAAATTCGGTTATTCGGTTATTTGGTTATTTGATAAAAAGCGATACAATGTATATATATTCTTTTGAAAAATTGGAAGTTTGGAACGAAGCAAAGGAATTTGCCAAATCAATATATTTACTAACATCTAAATTTCCAGATTCCGAAAAATTCGGTCTTGTTTCCCAATTAAGAAGAGCCTCTGTTTCAATATGCTCAAATGTAGCCGAAGGTTCACCAAGGAAAACCTATAAGGATAAAGCTCATTTTACTACAATGGCATTTGGTTCTGCAGTGGAAGTTATAAATCAATTAATTTTATCATTTGAATTGAATTTCATATCCGAATTTGATTATAATAAACTTCGGGAAGCATTAGAAAGTGTAACAAATAAATTAAATGGTCTTCGTACTTTTCAAATTTCTAAAGCAACGGAAAATTCCTAAACTCAACAAATAACCGAATCAACGAATAACCAAATGTCCTCTTTACTTCTACCAACTTATTTCCCCTCAATTAGCAATTTTTCGGCTATAGCCAAAGCTGATACTGTGGTTTTTGAAGTAGAAGATAATTTTCAAAAGCAAACGAATCGAAATCGAACCTACATTTACAGTCCAAATGGGATTCAAATGCTGAACATCCCAATTAAACATAGTAAGGAAAAACACCAAAGAACTAAAGAGGTAAAACTAGAAACGGCATTCGATTGGCAAAAGCAACATTTCAAATCTCTTGAAGCTGCCTACAGAACTTCTCCTTTTTTTGAATATTTCGAAGACACATTACTTCCTATATTTACAAAAAAACACACTTTCCTAATGGATTTAAATTTTGAAACTATTGAAATTATTTCGAAATGCTTGAATATGAAATTAGAATATGAAAAAACAACTGAGTATTTTCATGAGGTGACCGAAAGTTTAGATTTTCGTTATCTAGCAAATGGTAAAAAAGACGTTACCAATTTCACTCCCTACACCCAAGTTTTTGGTGAAAAACATGGCTTTATAAATAATTTAAGTGTCTTGGATTTACTCTTTAATGAAGGGCGTTTTGCATTGGATTATTTAAAAGAACAAACTCTTTAATTAATCCATTTCCAAACGAGTTAATACCGGACTGTGATCTGAATTTATAAATTCGGGGAAACTTGTAAAATTTTTAACTTTCATCACCTTATCAGCAAAAATATAATCGATACGAGCTGGATAATATTTGAAATTATAGGTTTGACCAAATCCAGAGCCTGCTTCTTCAAAACAATCATTTAGAGAGCCTTTTATACTTCTATATACGTATGAATAGGCGCTATTATTCATGTCGCCACAAATGATAATTGGATACTCACAATTCTTTTTGTGGTTCATCAAAATCTCAGCTTGTTGCTGTTGTTTTTTAAATGCTTTACTAATTCTGATAATCAACAATTGAGATTTATCTTGGTTAATTCCATCTATATTCTCGGATATTTCATTTACATCTGGGGAAATTTTAATGGATTGTAAATGCATATTGTAAACTCTGATAATGTCTTTTCCTTTCTTAATATCTGCAAAAATTGCGTTATTGTTGGAGTTTGGGAAAACCAAATTTCCTTGATCTATTATTGGATATTTTGAAAATATAGCTTGACCAGTTTTGATTTTCTCGCCTTGCATAAAAACATATTGATAAGGATATATTTTCAAATCTAATTTCGCAGCAGTAGAAAACTCTTGAATACAAAGAATGTCAGGATTTTGGTCGTTAATAAAATTCCGAATTTCTGCAGGAACATTGTCGTCATTAAGCCATTTAAATAAATTAAACAAACGCACATTATAACTCATTACCACAAAATCTTTATCTGATTTAGGTAAGTCGGTTGAAGCAAATTTATAGAATTTATTAATAAATGTTATTCCCAATAATAATACAATTGCAGGCAAAAGTATTTGTCTTTTTACTTGGATTCCCCAATAAATAAAGAAAAGTCCGTTTAGAATTAAAAATAACGGGAGTATTAATGTTAATGCTGATAAAATTGGGAATAACTTCGGTGCTAAGAAAGGTAAAACATAAGCGACGAAGGTCAATACAGCCAAAACTATATTAACAACAAACATTATTTTATTTATCCAAGAAAGCTTCTTCATTAAAATAAATCCTATTGTTTACCTGCCTTAAACAGAAATTCTTTTTCTTCAGATGACAAACTATCATATCCAGATTGACTGATTTTATCTAATATTTCGTCAATTTGTTGTTGTACTTTATCTTTTGTTACAATTTTAGAAGATCTCTTTTCAACTGGAGCATTGTAAGTTCTGTGTACTTTTTTAAATGGTTTTGATTTTCTTTTTACAAATATAGATGAAAATGCATCTATTATTAAAGTGAACCAATTACAAATATCGGTACCCTTTTTTAATAATCGAATGTAAATATAACCAAAAATAGCACCGCCAATATGTGCCAAATGTCCACCAGTGTTTTCCATCGGCAACTGGAACAAATCTATAACGATTAGCACCAAAGCAATGTGCCATAATTTAACATTTCCAAAAAGTAATAAACGTATATTCATTAATGGTGAATACGAAACCGTTGCAAATAATAGTGCCATAACTGAGGCTGAAGCTCCAACTAAAGCCGTGTTCACATTAGCTAGAGCAGGGAAATACATATAACTAAGTAGAAATACGATTCCTGCGAATAATGAACCCACAAAATACAAACTCAATAATTGCTTTTGGTTAAAGAAAATCAGAAATAATCTCCCAGCAAAATTCAGCATAATTAAATTAAACAGAATATGTAAAATAGAAGAATGACAAAATGCATAGGTGAATATCGACCAAGGTTTCCAAAGTAAATCATTGGAATTAGTTGATAAACTCAAATAATTTAAATAGTCAATATTGACTTTAAAAAGAGGTAAAATTCCGAATACAATACTTGGAATAGCAAAAAAAGCGATGTTCCAAAATAGTAATTTTGTTAGTACATCCCCTATTTTAAATTGCAATTTTAAATCCTCAATTATACTCATTTAATAAAGTATTAATTCCAACGATTGGCATTAAATTGATTTTTTCTCCAATACCAAACCATTAAAAATCCAAATAAAGCACCACCTACATGAGCAAAATGGGCAATTCCTCCACCAAAAACTGAAAAACCTGTAACTCCAGAAAACAAATCTAAACCTACAATCACAGGCACAAAATACTTGGCTTTTATTGGAATTGGAATAAACATTAATGCCAATTCAGCATTTGGAAACATAAATGCAAACGCAACTAAGACACCGTAAATTGCTCCAGATGCTCCAACTGCAGGAGTTACAAAAGCGGATGTAAAACTTTCAAAATTAGATTTAGAAAGCAATTCTGTCCATCTTGAATCGTATTTCCCCTCTCCCATTATTTTTAATATTTCCTCTTTTGGAATTCCATTTGCAACCAATGTATTCAATCCATCATGGAAAAAATAATAGTTAGAAATTATATGTACCAAAGCTGCGCCTAGCCCACAAGAAATATAGAAAAATAAGAATTTTTTTGCACCCCACATTTGTTCCAAGGCAGAACCAAATGAAAATAAAGCAAACATATTAAAGAAAATATGCATTACATTTCCATGCATGAACATGTGTGTTAATGGCTGCCAATAATTAAAATCTGGGTTTTCAGGATAATACAAAGACAAGTATTTATAGGCAACATCTCCTAGAAATTGGGTTCCTATAAAAAACAGTATATTAATGATAATTAATTGCTTAACTACCTCTGTTACATTTCTCATAATGTGAATTTTTTATCAATATCTTCCACACGCATCGTGATGAAAGTTGGTTTTTGAAATGGTGAAACATTGGGGTCTTTACAAGCAAAAAGCCCATTTACAAGATTTTCTTGTTCTTTTTCTGTTAGATAAGCTCCGGTTTTAACAGCTAAACTCTTCGCCATTGATTTTGCAATACTATCATTTTGACTAAAACTAGAATCGGGAATTCCATCACTTAAATCACTCAATAATTGTTCTAAAACACTTGAAACTTCACTTTCGGTAACATTTACAGGCAAACCCGTAATTACCAAATGATCTTCATTACTTGCATCAAAAACGAAACCTGTATTGACTAATGAAAGTTGCAATTCTGAAATTAGTTTCATCTCACTTTTAGAGAAAAATAAATTTAGTGGAAATAATAATTGTTGACTCGAAGCTTGATGAACCGTCATATTAGTAAGAAATTGCTCATACAAAACCCTCTGATGAGCGCGATTCTGATCAATAATTACCATACCTGATTTTATAGGATTTACAATGTACTTTTTATGAATTTGGTACATCTTATTTGTCGCCTGCTCAATTTCATTTTCATTAAATAGTGATCCTGTAACCTCATCACTTTCAAATTCTACATTGCTAATTTCATCCGTATCGTGCTTTAAACCAACGTACAAACTCTCCCAATTTGCGGTGTTTTCCGTTTTTCTAGGAGAAGTAAAATGTTTGTTTGGTGTAGCATCCGAAAAGGGATTGAAATTGCCATCTATTTGAATTGTAGGCGTTGCTGCCTCTTGATCTTTATAATTATAGGGTGTATCTAGATTAGAATCTCTATCAAAATCTAAAACTGGAGCTACATTAAATTGACCCAAACTGTGTTTAATTGAGGATCTTAATATGGCATAAAGCGCATGTTCATCATCAAATTTAATTTCCGTTTTTGTTGGATGAATGTTGATATCGATGGTATTCGGAGGAACATTTAGGTATAAATAATAACTCGGCTGGTTGCTGTCTTTAAGCAAACCTTCGTAAGCTGCCATCACTGCATGGTGCAAATATCCGCTTTTAATAAAGCGATCGTTAACAAAGAAAAATTGTTCTCCCCTATTTTTTTTGGCAAATTCAGGCTTACTCACAAATCCCTGAATGGTTACAATTTCAGTTTCTTCATTTACAGGAACTAGTTTTTCATTGGTTTTACCAGAAAAAATATTTACAATTCGTTGTCTAGAATTCGATTGAGGCAAATTGAACAATTCACTACCGTTATGAAAATAAGTAAAATGAATATTTGGGTGTGCCAATGCTACTCTTTGAAATTCATCAATAATATGTCGGTGTTCAACCGTTTCCGATTTCAAAAAATTACGTCGTGCCGGAATATTGAAAAATAAATTCTTTACCGAAAACGAAGTGCCTTTTGGCAAAACAGCCACATCTTGTGAAACAAATTTACTTCCTTCTATCACAATGTGAGTCCCTAATTCCTCATTCTCCTGCTTGGTTTTCATTTCTACGTGAGCAATCGCTGCAATAGACGCCAAGGCTTCACCACGAAAACCTTTGGTGTGCAATGAAAATAAATCTTCAGCTTGACGAATTTTAGAAGTGGCATGTCTTTCAAAACACAAACGAGCATCTGTTACGCTCATTCCTTGTCCGTTATCAATAACTTGAACTAGCGATTTTCCAGCGTCTTTAATAATTAATTTAATATCGGTTGCTTTTGCATCAACAGCATTTTCTAGCAATTCTTTGACTACCGAAGCAGGTCTTTGAACAACTTCTCCTGCCGCAATTTGATTGGCAACATGATCCGGAAGCAATTGAATTATACTCGACATTAAAATAAATTGTTGTTTAGGGTTATTCGTTAATGCACAAATTTAACTAATTTCTGTTGGCTTTCATACCAAAATTAAAAAAATAAAACCTCTAAAAAATAGAGGTTTTGTTAAATTGTATAATAAAATTTATACTATTTATTTTAAAAGGGCTTGCCTTCTTAGATGAGCCATTTTTAAAGCGGCTATCGCGGCTTCGGTTCCTTTATTTCCATGAATTCCTCCACTTCTATCTATAGATTGTTGCTCGTTATTATCGGTCAACAAACAAAAAATTACAGGAACATCATATTTAATATTGAGATCTTTAACTCCTTGTGATACACCTTCGCAAACAAATTCGAAGTGCATTGTTTCGCCTTTAATTACACAACCAATTACAATGATAGCATCTAATTTCTCCGTTTCAATCATTTTCTTAGCTCCATAAACCAACTCGAAACTTCCAGGAACATCCCAACGAACAATGTTTTCTGTAAGCGCCCCGCAATCTAATAAAGCAGCTTCAGCACCAGAATACAACCCTTCAGTTATTTTTGGGTTCCATTCAGAAACAACAATCCCAAACCGAAAATTTTTCGCGCTTGGGATTGTGTTCTTATCGTAATTTGATAAATTTTTATTAGCTGTAGCCATCTTATTTTAGATTCTAGAATCCGAATTCTGAAATCAGAAATCTAAAATTCTTATTGAGATAAACCAATTAAAGCATCAATATTAGCAGCTTCTGGAGTTGCTTCGTATTTTTCTTTAATTTCAGTGAAATATTTTAACGCATCTGCTTTATTATTTAATCCTAAAGCTGTTTGTCCCGCTTTTAATAGAAAACGAGGGGTTGTAAATTCATTTTTATTGCTTTCAGATGCTTTTACATAAAATTCTAAAGCTTCTTTTGGTTGGTTTTTTTGAGCATGAGCATCTCCAATTGCACCAATTGCAAGTGTACTCAAAACCATATCTTCCGATTTGAATTTTTCTAAGTAAGAAATAGCCTCATCGTATTTACCAGTGTTTAAGTAAGCCATACCAGCATAATAATTAGCTAAATTTCCAGCATCTGTTCCTTCATATTTAGAAGCGATATCGATGAATCCAAATTTACCTTCCGAACCTTTAAGTGAAAGGTTATATAAAGAATCACTTTTAGTTCCTTCTGTTGCTTTTTGGAAATTTTGTTGTGCCAAAAACATTTCGCTAGCAGCATTTTCTTCTTTAGGTTCTGCAACAAATTTTTGAAACAATACATAACCTACGGTAACGAATGCTATTACAGCAACAACTCCGAAAATTACTTTTTGATTTTTAGCAATAAATTCTTCTGTTTTTGAAGCGGTTTGATCTAATGAATTAAATACGCCAGCAGTAGTGCTGTCTTTTTCATCAATAGTTATATTTTCAGCTGGGGTGTCTTTTTCAACTTTTTCTTTTGGGGTTTTATAGCCTCTTTTATTGTACGTTGCCATTATAATTTAAATTAGTGAGTGGCAAAAATAAAATTTTTATTCAAACTGTCATAAAAAAAATGCGTTTAAATTCAAATAAAAGTAACATTTTTTTGATTATGAGATGCTTTTAATCAAAATAGAAAAATATTTAGAATTCAAATTGATAAAAATGTGGATTTATCGATAATTTTCAATAATTTGCACCGGTATTAAAAAAACAAAATTAGAAATTAAAATCTCTCCTATTCTACCCTTTTTACAGAATGTATCTTAAAAAAATTTCTTTATTCAACTATAAAAATTTTTCGGAAGCCAATTTCGATTTTGACAACAAAATAAATTGTTTTGTTGGTAAAAATGGTATTGGTAAAACCAATGTTTTAGACGCTATTTTTCATTTGTCCTACGGCAAAAGTTATTTCAACCCGTTGGCTGTTCAAAATATCAAACATGGTGAAGAGTTTTTCGTGATTGAAGGCGAATTTGAGAAGAAGGAAAGATCAGAAATTGTAATTTGTAGTTTAAAAAAAGGGCAGAAAAAAATTCTAAAACGCAATGGAAAGCAATATGATAAATTTTCAGAACATATTGGGTTTATTCCATTGGTTATAATATCACCTGCCGACAGAGATTTGATTGTGGAAGGCAGTGAAACTAGAAGAAAATTCATTGACACTGTAATTTCTCAATTGGATTCTACCTATTTAAATCAGTTAATTCAATACCAAAAAACACTGAGTCAGCGAAATGCATTATTGAAATATTTTGCCTTGAATCAGGTTTTTGAAACTGACACTTTATCAATTTACAATCAGCAATTGGATGAATTGGGTAAAATAATTTTTGAAAAAAGAAAAGAATTTTTAACCGATTTCGTTCCCATTTTCAACAAACACCATCAAACGATTACAGGTTCTGCTGAAACGGTACAATTGGTCTATGAAAGTCAATTGTTTGAGAAAGATTTGTTACAACTATTGCAGGAAAACATTAATAAAGATAGGGTTTTGCAATATACAAGTGCTGGAATTCATAAAGATGATTTGTCGTTTGAAATTGATCATTATCCCATAAAAAAATTCGGATCACAAGGCCAACAAAAGTCGTTTTTGATCGCTTTAAAATTAGCTCAATTTGAATTTGTAAAAAAGAATTCGGGTGAAAATCCTATTTTGTTATTCGATGATATCTTCGATAAATTAGACGAAACTCGAGTTGGGAAAATAATCGAAATGGTCAATAATTCTGATTTTGGACAGCTTTTCATATCAGATACTCATCCAGAACGAACAGAGGCTATAATAAAATCAACACATCAGACCTATAAAATATTTAACTTATAATTATTGGAAAAACCATAATTATACATTTTCTTTACTATTATAAAATTACTATTATGAAAAAAGCCTTAATCAATTTACTATTTATAGGATTCTTATTCGCTAGTTGTAACGGACAAACGAATGGTAAATATGAATCAATTGCAGCAGTTAATTTTGCTGAAAAAATTAAAACTACTTCACATGCGGCAATTATTGACGTTCGTTCTCCAGAAGAATTTGCCGGTCAGCATATTGATAATGCTATTAATATCGATTGGAACGGAGATAATTTTGATGGGAAAATTGGAAAATACGATAAGTCAAAACCAATTTTCGTTTATTGTATGAGCGGAGGGAGAAGTAAACAAGCAGCTGAAAAATTAGCAGAATTGGGCTATACTAAAATTTATGAATTACAAGGTGGAATCATGAAGTGGAATGCTGCAGGATTGTCTGTTCCAAGTGACAAAATAATTGGAATGTGTAGTCAAGAATACAACGAACTTCTAAATACAGATAAAATTGTACTTATTGATTTTTATGCGGAATGGTGCGCTCCTTGTAAGAAGATGACGCCGTATTTACTTAAAATGCAAAAAGAAATGGCGGATAAAGTGACCATTGTAAGATTGAACGCTGATGAAAATAAAACGCTTATTTCTCAATTAAAAATTGATGTACTTCCAACCTTATTTATTTACAAAGACAATAAAATTTTATGGAAACATTCGGGTTTTATTAGTGAAGAAGATTTGTCAAAACAATTACAATAAATCATGCTTTCAAATCAATCATTACAATTTCTTGAAGATTTAAAATCCAATAATAATAGAGATTGGTTTTTGAACAATAAAAAGCGTTACGAGGAATACAAAAAAGAATACCAATCATTAATTCAAAGTTTTTTAGAAATTTTGAAGCCACAGGACGCTAGTTTGGAACTTTTAGAAGTTAAGAACTGCACGTTTAGAATCAATCGAGACATACGTTTTTCAAAAAATAAAGACCCCTATAAAACCCACATGGGAATTTGGATGAATACAAATCATGGGAATAACAATGGCCCGGGTTACTACATTCATATTGAAAAAGGAAATTGTTTTTTTGCTGGCGGAATGTATGGCCCTGAAAATGACGATTTAAGAAAAATCCGAAAAGAAATCGCCTTCTTTTATGAAGATTTAGAAGCTATTTTAGGGGATCCAAAATTCAAAAAAGTATATTCAGGTTTGAATATTACCGAAACCAATTGCTTGAAAAATGGACCTAAAGATTTTGAAAAAGACCATCCAGCAATTGAATTTTTGAAACTTAAAAGTTTCGTTTCTATTCATAAATTTGGTGATTCTGAAGTAACAAAACCTACTTTTGTAAAGGATACATCAGCTAAATTGATTCTTTTGAAACCGCTTTTAGAGTTTTTAAATCGGGGGTTATTTACAGAATAAAATAATAAAAATTTAAATTGGTTTAAAGTACCTTTGCTTTATACTTTTAATGTTATAAAAATGGAAATTCAAAATCATTTTTCTTTAAGAAACTACAATACTTTTGGCATAGAAGCCAATGCAAAAGAATTTGTTGCAGTTCATTCGATAGAGGAACTAGAAACAGTTTTAGCTGAAAATAAATCAAAAAAGAAGTTTATTTTAGGAGGTGGAAGCAACATGCTTTTAACAAAAAATATTGATGCATTGGTAATTCATATTGATTTAAAAGGAAAAAAAATAGTTGAGGAAAATGATGATTTCGTTTGGGTAGAAAGTCATGCAGGTGAAAATTGGCATGAATTTGTGATGTGGACTATTGACAATAATTTTGGAGGTCTCGAAAACATGTCTTTGATTCCGGGAAATGTAGGAACTACACCCGTTCAAAATATCGGGGCTTATGGAACTGAGATTAAAGACACCTTCGTTTCTTGTTCAGCAATGAAAATCGATACAATGGAAATGAAGAGTTTTGGGAATGCAGAATGTCATTTTGGTTACCGTGAAAGTATTTTCAAAAATGAAGTGAAAGACCAATACATCATCACTTCTGTGATTTTCAAATTGACCAAACGCAATCACAAAATAAATATTTCCTATGGTGATATCACTGCAGAATTAGACAAATTAAATATCAAAACCCCTACACTGAAAGACGTAAGTAATGCAGTAATAACGATTCGTCAAAGCAAATTACCCGATCCAAAAGTGCTAGGAAATAGCGGAAGTTTCTTTAAAAATCCTATTGTATTGAAATCTGATTTTGAACCAATTCATAAAAAATTTCCTGAAATGAAATACTATGAAATTTCAGAAACAGAAGTAAAAGTTCCGGCTGGATGGTTAATTGAACAAGCTGGATTTAAAGGAAAACGATTTGGAGATGCTGGAATTCATAAAAATCAAGCTTTAGTACTTGTAAATTACGGCAATGCAACTGGGCAGGAAATAGTAAATGTTTCTAAAGAAATTCAAGAAACCATTTTTCAAAAATTTGGAATTCACATTGAAGCGGAAGTAAACATTATCTAATTTAAAATTATTCGATTTTTTTTATTTTAAATGCTAAATCGGTGTTTGAAAATCCTATTTGAATTCATACCTTTGCACACATCAAAAAAAGAGGAAAATTAGATATGTTAATCACGTTATTTTACATTTTTATTGTTATTGTTGCGGTGCAACTTTTTTATTATACCATCGTATTTTCTAAATTTTCTTTTGCAAAAAATCAAAAAATAACTCCAAAAAGAATTCCTATTTCTGTAATCGTTTGTGCTAAAAATGAAGAGGAAAATGTGGTTAAATTCATTCCTTTATTGGCTGAACAAAATTACCCTGATTTTGAAATAATTTTAATTGACGATGCTTCTAGCGATGCTACACTAGATATTTTTGAAGAATTTGAAAAACAATATTCAAATGTAAAGTTGGTAAAAGTGGTAAACAACGAAGCTTTTTGGGGCAACAAAAAATTCGCTTTAACATTGGGAATAAAAGCGGCAACGAAAGACTATTTACTTTTCACAGATGCCGATTGTTATCCAACTTCAAAAGATTGGATCACCTTGATGAGTTCGCAGTTTACATTGCACAAAACCTTTGTTTTGGGTTACGGCGGATATGAAAAAGTGAAAGGTTCCTTCTTAAATAAAATAATACGTTTCGATTCATTACTTAATGCAACTCAATATTTTTCTTGGGCAAAAATCGGTCGCCCTTATATGGGTGTTGGAAGAAATTTAGCTTATAAAAAAGACGAGTTTTTTAAAGTTAATGGTTTTATTGATCATATGAAAATACGATCTGGTGACGACGATTTATTCGTAAATCAGGCGAGTAAAGGCAGTAACACAACATGTTGTTATGCCGCAGATAGTTTTACTCATTGCGAACCAAAAACTAATTATGCCGATTGGAAAGCTTTAAAACAACGTCATGTTGCCACAGCTTCTTTCTACAAACCGTTTGACAGAATTCAACTTTCGGTATTTTTTATATCGCAAATTTTGTTTTTTATTGTTCCAATAGTACTTCTAGCTTTTCAATACCAATGGATAATTGTATTGAGTTTAATCGGTTTTAGATACTTGTTTACTTGGATTGTTCTAGGATTTTCAGCAGGGAAGTTGAAGGAAAAAGATGTAATGTATTGGTATCCAATTATTGAGATTGCATTTTTATTCACCCAAATGAATATATTTGTATCCAACAGTTTCTCAAAACCAGTACATTGGAAATAAATAACACCATTGAAAAAGCAAAATTAGGCGATCAAGTTGCCTTCACTTTTCTATTGGATTTTTATTGGAATGAAGTCTACGGATTTATGCTTAAGCGAACCGAAAACGAGACTGACGCTGAAGATATCACCATTGAAACTTTCTCAAAAGCATTTGATAAAATAGCAACTTACAACTCTGAATTCCAATTTAATACTTGGTTAATCGCTATTGCAAAAAATGTCCACATCGATATTTTACGTAAGAAAAAAGCTTCGTTTTTTATTGAAATTACCGATGATGAAGATTATCGTGCCTACAATGTAGCTGATTCAACTCCTTCAGCAGAAGATAAATTGATTACCGAACAAAATTTATCTCAATTGTTACAATATATTAAAGAATTAAAACCGCATTATCAAGAAGTAATTCAGTTGCGGTATTTTCAAGAATTAAGTTACCAAGAAATTGCAAATCAACTAGATGAGCCATTAAGCAACGTAAAAGTAAAAATTCTTAGAGCTAAAAAATTACTTGCAGAAATTATCCAAACCAAAGGATAAATTTATAATTAAAAATAAACCCATTTTTTTACAATATCACATTGGCATTTATCGTTATTAGATAAAAGCCAATATTATGATGTAATACTACCTAACCATTAAAACCCAAAATTATGTCTAAAGTTAGTATTTATGAAAACGGGTGGACTAACCTAGTTTTCGAAGGAAAAAATAAAGAATATGGCGCTTATCAATTAAGAAAAAACGACTCTGTTACAACAATTACAGCCTTCTTTTTCGGATTGTTATTTATTATTTCAATTTCTGGAATAGCATTTTTACTAAGTTCATTTAATTCAAAAGAAGTAGTTAAGGAAAACCCAATTGTGTATCCTGACATTCATCTTGTGAAATTTGATCGTAAAAAAATTGAAGAACCGAAAAAAGCAGTTGCTCCAATTGAAAGAAAAAAACCTGAAATTATTAATTCTAAAAAAGATTTAATAAATCCAACTATTGTAAGATATGAACCTATTGATGATATAAATAAAGCAAAAGACGTTGGAAAAACAGGTCCAATTGATACTGGTACAGCAACAGGAACTATCAATGCAGTTCCAATAAATACTGGTGGTTCAACTGATACCAATACCACAAAATCTGATGAATCAGTTTCTACAAATAGGTTAGACAAACTACCAGAATTTCCTGGCGGAATAAATAAGTTTTATTCCTATGTAGGTAATAATTTTGAGAAACCGGAAATTGAAGGAGAGCAAACAATTAGTGTTTATGTGGCTTTCGTTATTGAAGAAGACGGAACGATGTCAAATATTAAAGTGACTCGAGATCCAGGTTATGGATTAGGAAAAGAAGCCGTTCGAGTACTAAAATCGCTAAAAACAAAATGGAGTCCTGGAATGGTTGGTGGTCATGCGGTTCGAACTTCCTATTACTTGCCAATAACTGTAAGATTAGAATAATAGGACATTTATATTGATGTTAAAATTTCGGTTTTTGATTAGTAATTTATTAACGAATTACGAGTCAAAAACCGTTTTTTTAATTACTACTTTCCGTATATTTGCACCATAAAATCCCGATTATGGAATCTGTTTTAGAAAATGTACTTCCTACAGGAAAGCCAAAATGGCTAAAAGTAAAATTACCAATTGGTCAAAAATATACCGAACTTCGAGGTTTAGTTGATAAATACAAACTAAACACCATTTGTACTTCAGGTAGTTGCCCAAACATGGGTGAATGTTGGGGAGAAGGAACGGCTACTTTTATGATTCTTGGAAATATTTGTACGCGTTCTTGTGGATTTTGTGGAGTTAAAACTGGTAGACCAGAAACTGTAGATTGGGATGAACCTGAAAAAGTTGCCCGTTCAATAAAAATAATGAATATAAAACATGCTGTTATTACAAGCGTTGACAGAGACGATTTAAAAGATGGCGGATCAATTATTTGGATTGAAACTATAAAAGCGATTCGTAGAATGAATCCTTCAACTACATTAGAAACATTGATTCCTGATTTTCAAGGAATTGAAAGAAATATTGATCGAATTGTTGAGGCCAATCCTGAAGTGGTGTCACATAATATAGAAACGGTTCGTCGATTAACGCGTGAGGTTCGTATTCAAGCAAAATACGATCGTAGTATGGAAGTTTTAAGATACCTAAAAGAAAACGGAATCAATAGAACTAAGTCGGGAATTATGCTTGGTTTGGGTGAAAATGAAGAGGAAGTGTTCCAAACATTAAGAGATTTGCGTCAAGCAAATGTTGATGTGGTTACCATCGGACAATACCTGCAGCCTAGCAAAAAACACTTGCCTGTAAAGGAATTTATTACTCCCGAGCAATTTGCAAAATACGAACAATTCGGACTAGAATTAGGTTTCCGTCATGTAGAAAGCGGTCCGTTAGTACGTTCTTCATATAAAGCTCAAAAACATATTCTTTAGAAAATAAATTTTGTTGAATCCATTATTTGTGTAACCGATTCAACAATTAACCGAATAAACAAAATACTTGAAAACAAGAATCGCCATTAATGGGTTTGGGAGAATTGGTAGAAATTTATTTCGCCTATTAATCAATCATCCTGCTATTGAGATCGTTGCAATAAATGATATTGCCGACAATAAAACGATGGCTCATTTGGTGAAATACGATAGTATTCATGGTAAACTTCCTTATGACTGCAGTTTTAATGAAGAAGCTATCATTGTAAATGGAAAATCATACTTCTTTTTTCATGAAAAAACAATTGCCAATTTAGATTGGAAGGCTTTAGATATTGATTTTGTAATAGAATCAACCGGGAAATACAAAACTTTTGATGAAATAAACGCACATATATTGGCTGGAGCCAAAAAAGTAATTTTGACTGCTCCATCTGAAGTTGACACAATTAAAACAGTAGTTTTAGGTGTTAATGAAGCAATATTAAATGGTGATGAAACGATTATTTCTAACGCCAGTTGCACCACTAATAATGCTGCGCCGATGATAAAAATCATTGATGAATTGTGCGGAATTGAACAAGCATATATTACTACAGTTCACTCGTTTACCACCGATCAAAGTTTGCACGATCAACCGCATAAAGACCTTCGAAGAGCTCGTGGCGCATCACAATCTATAGTCCCTACAACTACTGGTGCTGCAAAAGCGTTAACGAAAATCTTTCCCAAATTTGAAGGAAAAATTGGAGGTTGCGGAATTCGTGTTCCCGTTCCGGATGGTTCGTTGACCGATATCACCTTAAATGTAAAAAGACAAGTTTCAATTGATGAAATTAACGCTGCTTTTAAAACGGCATCTCTAACTAATTTCAAAGGAATTCTAGATTATACTGAAGATCCTATCGTTTCTGTAGATATTATTGGAAATACCAATTCCTGCATTTTTGACGCTCAATTGACTTCTGTGATAGATAAAATGGTAAAAGTCGTGGGTTGGTACGATAATGAAATTGGCTATTCTTCAAGAATTATTGACTTAATTTTGCTAATAAATTCGAAGAAAGTCGCTTAAAGCAAATAGTTAATAGTTGATTATTAGCTCTTTAATCAATTCACATAAAAATGGTTCGGCTTGTTCTGCAGCTTTCAAAACTTCTGCATGATTTACTTCTTCAATATTGTCTTCGTCACCCATATCGGTAATTACTGAAATACCAAAACATTCCATATTCATGTGTTTTGCAACAATAACTTCAGGAACTGTAGACATTCCCACGCAATCGGCACCGAGAATTTTCACCATTCTATATTCAGACAAAGTTTCAAATGTTGGTCCTTGCAATCCCATATAAACCCCGTCATGGACTTCAATATTTAATTTTTGAGCAATTTCCTTAACTTTCAAAATCATTTTTTTAGAGTAAGGCTCACTCATATTCACGAATCTTGGTCCAAAACGTTCATCGTTTTTACCACGCAACGGATGCTCTGGCATCATATTTATATGGTCTTTAATAATAACAATTGAACCCACTTTATAATTTGGATTTACACCGCCAGAAGCATTAGATACAACCAATTTTTCAATTCCTAAAAATTTCATTACCCTAACAGGAAAAGTAACTTCTTTCATTGAATATCCTTCGTAGAAATGGAATCGGCCTTGCATTGCCATTACTTTTTTGTTGCCAATAGTACCAAAAACTAAAGCGCTTTTATGGCCTTGAACTGTGGATACGTGAAAATTTGGGATTTCAGAATACGGTAAAGTAAATTCTATATGAATATCATCAGTAATACTTCCTAAACCTGATCCTAAAATTATACCATACTCAGGCTCGAAATGGTTTGTTTTCGATTTTATATAATCAACCGATTCTTGTACTAGATTCCACATAATTAGTTATGATTTTATCGAAATTATCTCCTTCAAAAAGAAATTTAGTTTTTATTGGAAGATAATAAAGTTGCTCCTTTGGCAAACTCCCTTTCAATCTCATGAAATCTTTTTCAGTGGTAATGATGATATTATTTTGAGCTTTATTTTTAATCTCTAGAAGGTCTTTTTTCGTGAATTGATGGTGATCTGGAAAAGTCAAACACGCTTCTTTATTACTTTGTAAATGTGCGAAAAAAGTTTGAGGTTTTGCTATTCCTGCCAAAAGTAATTTATCAACATTTAGGATCTCAGAAACAGGTTTTTTTTCATCTTCAGAAAACACATATTCATCAAATTCAATAGTTGAAAAAAACAAAGTTTGATTTGGCAAAATTGCTAATTTGTTTATTATTACATCTTGCTCTTTTTTTGATAAATCAGAAGGGCATTTGGTTACTACAATTACATTTGCTCGTTTTGCTCCACTCCTATTTTCTCTTAAATTTCCCGTAGGTAATTGAAAATCATCAGAATACAATTCATTATAAGAAGTCAATAAAATATAAAAACCTGCTTTTACTCTTCGATGTTGGTAGGCATCGTCTAATAAAATTAGATCCGGTTTACTAGAATTAGAAAGCAATTGCTCAATTCCGTTCTTTCGATCGGAGTCAACTGCTACTTGAATATTTGGAAACTTTGTGAAATACTGAAACGGTTCATCTCCAATTATTTCAGCATTCACATTGGCACCAGCCAAAATAAAACCGCTAGATTTTCTTTTATAACCTCTACTTAAAGTTGCAACCTTATATTTATTTGACAAAAGTCGGATTAAAAATTCTATTTGAGGCGTTTTTCCAGTTCCACCAACGCTTAAATTTCCAACCGCAATAATTGGTAAATTGAATGTATACGATTTCAACAAACCATTATCATAACAATAATTTCGAATAGAAGCTATTGCGCTGTAAAGAATTGAAAATGGAAATAGTATTTTTCGAATAAAATTCATACTACGAAAGTATACTATTTTATCATTATAAAAAAGTTGAATTGTTTTTTCGTTAATTTGTAAAATCAAAAATACAAGTATGTATAAAATTAAAGACATCATTCCCTTACTTGAAGAAATGGCACCTTTGGCTTATGCCGAAGATTTTGACAATGTAGGATTACTAGTTGGAAATCTAGAAACTGAAACCACTGGAATATTAGTTTGTCACGATGCATTAGAAAGTGTTATTGACGAGGCAATTGCTAAAAACTGCAACTTAATTGTTTGTTTTCATCCTATTTTATTTTCAGGTTTGAAAAAAATAACCGGGAAAAATTATGTAGAAAGAGCTGTGATTAAAGCAATTCATAATAATATTGCAATCTATGCCGTCCACACTGCTTTAGATAATCATCCGGAAGGGGTAAATAAAATATTTGGAAATGCATTGGGATTAATAAATACTAAAATCCTAATTCCTAAAGAAAACCATATTAGGAAATTAGTCACCTTCACCGTTCCTGAAAACGTTGAAAAAGTAAGAAACGCTCTTTTTGATGCTGGAGCTGGAACTATAGGAAACTACAAAAATTGCAGTTTTACATCAAAAGGAATGGGAACCTATTTGGGAGATGAAAGTTGCAATCCTGTGATTGGCAATCGATTTGAATTAGTTGAAGCCGATGAAATTAAAATTGAGGTAACATTTGAAAAGCAATTAGAAAGTAAAATATTAAAAACGCTATTTGAGAATCATATTTACGAAGAAGTAGCCTATGAAATAACCACTTTACAAAACAAGCATCAAAATATTGGGATGGGATTGATTGGAGAATTAGAAAATCCAATGAGTGAAAAGGATTTTTTGTTATTTGTAAAAGAAAAAATGCAAAGCGAGGCGATAAGACATTCTGATTTTATTGGTAAACCGATAAAGAAAGTAGCACTTTTGGGAGGTGCTGGGAGTTTTGCTATTGCAAATGCTATTTCGGCTGGTGCCAATGTGTTTCTAACTGCTGATTTAAAGTACCACCAGTTTTATGAAGCCGAAAAACAAATTATTTTAGCCGATATTGGCCATTTTGAGAGTGAAAGGTATACAAAAAATTATATTGTTGATTATCTTAGAAAAAAAATCCTTAATTTTGCAATCATTTTATCGGAAGAAAATACAAATCCAGTTAAGTACTTATAAATTATTATGGCGAATACAAAAGAACTAAGTGTAGAAGACAAATTAAGAGCATTGTATGATTTGCAATTAATTGACACAAGAATTGACGAAATCAGAAATGTAAGAGGAGAACTTCCTTTAGAAGTTGAAGATTTAGAAGATGAAGTTGCTGGTTTAAGCACTCGTTTGGAAAAACTTAAAAATGATTTGACTGTTATTGAAGATCAAATTAAAGCTAAAAAAATAGCTATTGACGAGCATAACGAGTCAATGAAAAGATATATTAAACAACAGGAAACTGTCCGTAACAATAGAGAATTCAACTCTTTAACTAAAGAAGTTGAATTTCAAGAGCTTGAAATTCAATTGGCTGAAAAGCAAATAAAAGAAATGAAAGCTACTATTGAACACAAAAAAGAAGTGATCAATCAATCTAAAGAAAAATTAGATACAAAAACCAATCACTTAAAACACAAGAAGACTGAATTACAGGCTATTATGTCTGAAACAGAAAAAGAAGAAACTTTCTTATCTGAAAAATCAGCGGAATACCGAGGTCAAATTGAAGAACGTTTATTAGCTGCTTATAATAGAATTAGAACAAGTGTTCGTAATGGATTAGCGGTAGTTTCTATTGAAAGAGGAGCTTCTGCAGGATCCTTCTTCACAATTCCACCTCAAACGCAAGTAGAAATTGCTTCAAGAAAAAAAATCATTACCGATGAACATTCAGGAAGAATTTTAGTAGATAGCACTCTTGCTGAAGAAGAAAGAGAAAAAATGGAAAAATTATTTTCTAAATTTTAATCATACAAAGCCACGTAAAACGTGGCTTTTTTATTATGAAGAAATTAAAATACCTCCTACTCGCTAAATCAATTGGATTTTATATCAATGTGCTTAGTTTTGTTTCTCCAAAAAAAGCAATACTAAAAGCCTATGCTATTTTTAGCAGTCCTAGAAAAGGTAAAATCCAAATAGACGCTATTCCTGAAGTTCTAAAAAGCGCAGAAGCAATTGCATTTGATTTTGAGGGTAAAATAATTCAAACGTATTTATGGAAAGGAAGCGAAACCGTTTTGTTTTTAATTCATGGCTGGGAAAGTAATTCTGCTCGATGGAAAAAAGCCCTTCCGTATATTTTAAAATCAGGATATACAATTGTAGCCATTGATGCGCCTGCCCATGGGTTGTCTAGCGGGAAAGATTTTAACGCTCACAAATACACCGAATTCATTCACCACGTAGCGAAAATGTACAATCCTAAAATATTAATTGGACATTCTATTGGTGGAAAAGCGTGTTTGCATTATCAAACTATTCATAAAAATAGCAATGTTGAGAAAATTGTTGTTTTGGGAGCACCATCCGATTTCAAAGCAATTTTTGAGAATTACGTAACACTTTTGGGATTGAATTCGAAAGTAAATAGCGGATTAATAAATTATTATAAAGAAAATTTCAACCTTAGTAACAAAGAAATTGAAGGAACTTTATTTTCAAATGATAACAAAATAAAAGGACTTATCGCTCACGATATTGAGGATAAAGTAGTTGCATTTGCAGAAGCAGAGAAAAATGCGAAAGCTTGGCAAGAAGCTATTTTTATTGAAACAAAAGGCTTAGGTCACAGCATGAATGATGAAGAATTATTTGAAAAAATAAGTGCATTTATAATAGAATCTTAAGTGAAATAATTCAATTTCTTTTTGATTATCAAATTACCTACCAATCGATTTTCTAATTAACTTTGCGGCATGGAAGAAAATCTAAAACGACTAAATAAATTTATTGGTGAAACAGGATATTGCTCTCGAAGAGAAGCCGATAAATTAATTGATGAAGGTCGCGTTACCATAAATGGTGCTGTTCCTGAGCTGGGAACAAAAGTTTCTCCAACAGACGAAGTTCGAATTGATGGAAAACTAATTCGTGAACAACGAGAAAAACTCGTTTATTTGGCCTTTAATAAACCTGTTGGAATTGAATGCACCACCAACTTAGATGTTCGCGATAATATTGTGGATTATATCAATTATCCAAAGCGAATTTTTCCAATCGGGAGATTAGATAAAGCCAGTGAGGGATTGATTTTTATGACCAATGATGGTGATATTGTCAATAAAATACTTCGTGCCCGAAACAATCATGAAAAAGAATATACGGTAACTGTCAACAAACCAATAACTGCCGATTTCATCAAAAAAATGGGAAATGGAGTTCCAATTTTGGATACCGTAACCCGAAAATGTAAAGTAGAACAAATAAGTCAATTTATTTTTAAAATTGTTTTGACGCAAGGTTTGAATCGCCAAATTCGTAGAATGTCGGAATATTTAGGTTATGAAGTTGTGGCTTTAAAACGTATTCGAATTATCAATATCTCTTTGGATGTACCTTTGGGAAGATACCGCGATTTAACCGATGCTGAGATTCTGGAATTAAACCAACTTATTGAACCTTCAAGTAAAACCGAAGAAGCGAGTTTACCAAAAATTGAACCCGTAAAACGAAGGACAGAATTTATAAAAAGAGATGATCCGAGATATAAAAAACGAGGAGATTATTAAATATAAAAAAGCCTTAAACATAATTTAAGGCTTTTTTTATTATTGCTTTGCTAACTTTCGTTGCTCTCTTGCTAGTAGTGTGTTTTTTAGCAACATCGCAATGGTCATCGGCCCTACTCCACCTGGAACGGGAGTGATAAACGACGCTTTTTTGCTTACGTTTACAAAATCGACATCTCCAGTAATCACATATCCTTTTTCGTTCGATTCGTCATTTACTCTAGTTATTCCCACATCAATTACAACTGCTCCGTCTTTCACCATTTCTGCTTTTAGGTAATTTGGAACTCCTAATGCGGTGATAATAATATCAGCTTGGGTGGTAATCTGAGCGATGTTTTTAGTATAACTATGCGTTAAAGTCACCGTTGAATTTCCTGGAAATCCTTTTCTTCCCATCAAAATACTCATTGGACGACCTACTATATGACTGCGACCAATAACAACGGTATGCTTTCCTTTAGTTTCAACGTTGTAACGCTCTAATAATTCTAGAATTCCAAATGGAGTTGCAGGAATAAAAGTGGTCATATCCAAAGCCATTTTACCAAAATTCTCTGGGTGGAAACCGTCAACGTCTTTACTAGGATCAACAGCCATAAGGACTTTTTGAGTATCGATTTGATCTGGCAAAGGCAACTGAACTATAAATCCATCGATATTGTCGTCTTCGTTTAACTCTTTAATTTTTTTAAGTAATTCTGTTTCAGATGTCGTGCTTGGCATGTTGATCAAAGTAGATTCGAAGCCTACTCTTTCGCAAGCTCTCACTTTACTTCCTACATAAGTTAAACTTGCACCATCATTTCCAACAATAATTGCCGCTAAATGCGGGACTTTCTCGTTGTTGTTTTTCATCTTTTGAACTTCAGCCGTGATTTCGACTTTGATGTCCTCAGAAACTTTTTTTCCGTCTAGTAGTTGCATTGTTGTTGTGTGTTGTGTTTAAAGTTTAAAGTTTAATGTTCTTAACAGAACGGAAAATTCAAACATAAACGGTTGTTTGTTGTTATTGTAATTGTTTTTGCAATTGTAATTGAAATTGTTTTTGCTTTTATTGAATTTCAAATTATTATTCTATCGCATTCCTGGCATACCTGGCATTCCACCTTTCATTCCACCCATCATCTTCATCATGTTTTTACCTCCTGGGCCTTGCATCATTTTCATCATTTTACTCATTTGGTCAAACTGCTTCATCAATTGATTTACCTGTTCGATTTTAGTTCCCGATCCTTTTGCAATTCTCGTTTTCCTTTTCATATCAATAATTGCAGGCTTTGATCTCTCTGTTGGTGTCATTGAATGAATTATTGCCTCAATATGTTTGAATGCATCGTCTTCAATTTCAACGTCTTTCATGGCTTTTGAAGCACCTGGAATCATTCCAACCAAGTCTTTCATGTTACCCATTTTTTTAACTTGTTGAATTTGGGTCAAGAAATCATCAAAACCAAATTCGTTTTTGGCAATTTTCTTTTGGATTTTACGAGCTTCCTCTTCGTCATATTGTTCTTGTGCTCTTTCAACCAATGAAACTACGTCTCCCATACCTAGGATTCGTTCCGCCATACGCTCAGGATAGAAAATGTCAATTGCTTCCATTTTTTCACCAGTACCCACAAACTTAATTGGTTTATTCACTACTGATTTTATAGAAAGCGCTGCTCCACCACGAGTATCTCCATCTAATTTTGTAAGGATTACCCCATCAAAATTTAAAATATCATTGAAGGCTTTTGCCGTATTTACAGCATCTTGACCTGTCATTGAATCCACAACAAATAACGTTTCTTGAGGTTGGATTGCTTTATGAACACGCGCAATCTCATCCATCATTTCAGCATCTACAGCAAGACGACCTGCGCTTTATGAACACGAGCAATTTCATCCATCATTTCAGCATCTACAGCAAGACGACCGGCGGTATCTACAATTACTACATTGAATCCTTTTTCTTTGGCATATTTAACTGCATTTTGTGCAATTTCAACTGGATTGTTATTTCCCAATTCGGAATATACTTCAACACCAATTTGTGATCCCACCACGTGCAGCTGATTGATTGCTGCAGGACGATACACATCACAAGCTACTAAAAGTGGGTTTTTGGCTTTTTTTGTTTTAAGGAAATTAGCTAATTTTCCTGAGAAGGTAGTTTTCCCAGATCCTTGTAATCCCGACATTAGAATTACGGTAGGATTTCCTGAAAGGTTAACTCCAGAAACTTCCCCACCCATTAATTCTGTTAATTCGTCTTTAACTAATTTTACTAAAAGTTGACCTGGTTGTAATGTAGTCAATACATTTTGACCAATGGCTTTGTCCTTTACTCTTGTAGTAAAATCTTTAGCAATTTTGAAGTTAACATCGGCGTCTAAAAGTGCGCGGCGAACTTCTTTTAATGTTTCTGCAACATTAATTTCTGTAATTTTTCCGTGTCCTTTTAGGATATGAAAGGCTTTGTCTAATTTATCACTTAAATTATCAAACATGAT
>CANKZE010000023.1 GCA_947488545.1 Bacteroidota bacterium | reverse complement strand
AAAAAATTATAAATGAAAATAGGAATTATAGGTGGCGGAATAAGTGGCTTGACTCTGGCAAACTGTTTACAACATTATAGCATACCCTATACCTTATTTGAAAAGTCAAATCAATTTGGAGAATTTGGCGCAGGAATTGGAATAAGTGAAAGTGCAAATACTATTTTTAAAAAAATTGGCCTTGGTGATGATATAAAAACAAAAGGATGTTTTGTTGAAGACGCTATCATTGTAAATAAAGACGGCAAAACAATTAGAAAACTACCTATAAAAAATGGCGGATTTTGTATTCATAGAGCAGAATTAATTAATATTCTATCATCAAAAATTGACAAACGAAATGTAAAATTTGATTCTGAATTAATATGCTTTATAGCACAAAAAAACAGCGTTAAACTTACATTTAAAAATGGAATATCCCAAGAATTTGATTATGTTTTTGCTTGTGACGGCATTAATTCTATATTCAGAAAACAGTTGTTTCCCAAAATTAAGAAACGCTACTCTGGCCAAACTATTTGGCGTGGAATAGCCACTTGTACATTACCAGTAAATTATCATACAGCCTACCTTGAATTTTGGGGAGAAAATTTACGATTTGCAACAATTCCATTGAATAAAACCCAATATTATTGGTATGCTTGTAAAATTTCAGAAGAAAACATACTAGACAATAAAGCCACTTTAAAAGCTGATTTAAAAAATCTATTTCAAAAATTCTGTAAAGAAGTAAATGAAGTCATTGATAGTTCGGAGTTGATTATAAGAAATGATATGTGGGATTTAGAACCACACAAAGAGCAATGGTATAAAAACAATGTTATTTTTTTAGGAGACGCTATACACGCAACTACGCCAAACCTTGCTCAAGGTGGTTGCCAAGCAATAGAAGATGCCTTCCTGATTTCAAAATTAATTCATACTAGAGGATATTCTTTTGAAACTTTTAAGGAGTACTATAAATTGAGAAATCAAAAAGTAAAATATATTGTTAAACAATCTTGGAATTATGGTAAAATTTCTCATCAAAGCAATAAGTTGAATGAATTTTTAGTACAAAATATTTTCAAGTATTTACCGAACCGATTATTTGAGAAACAGTATCAAAAACTAGTAGACTTGGATTATCTGAATGAATAAAGCGACCTACTAAAGTTGATTAAAAATAGCCGCTAAAGCGATTCAATTTAATATTGCGCAGTATTATTAATTTTTTTGAACCCGAAGTTGATTAAAAGAAAAAAACCCGACACTTTCGTATCGGGTTTTGTTTTGCTCCCCCTCTTGGGCTCGAACCAAGGACCCTCTGATTAACAGTCAGATGCTCTAACCAACTGAGCTAAGGAGGAAGGCGTGTTGCCTTTTAAAGCGGTTGCAAATATAAGGTAAATAATCTTTTTTGCAAATAATTTGAAATAAAATTCTAAAAAAATTTACTTCCCTACAATCGCCTTATAAATATCGTTCCCATTTGCAAAAAGCAATAACGAGATAAGTAATACAAAACCAACCATTTGGGCGTTTTCCATGAATTTATCACTCGGTTTTCTACGGCTAATTATTTCATATAATAAAAATAGTACATGACCTCCATCTAAAGCAGGTATAGGCAATAAATTCATTACTCCAAGCATAATTGACAACAAAGCGGTAATGCTCCAAAAGGCTTCCCAACTCCAATAGGCAGGGAAAATATCGAAAATTGCTTTAAATCCTCCAACTCCTTTATAGGCACCAGTACTTGGGGTAAATATCATTTGCAATTGTTTCCAATATCCAACTAACTGGTCTTTCCCTCGCTCAATTCCCACTGGAATCGACTCGAAAAAGCCGTAGGATTGTTTGCGAATAGGATACAACCTCAATTTTTCTAAATTATCAAGAGGAAGTTTTGGATCATAGTATACTCCCAGTTTTGCACTGTCATTTACTACAATTGAAACAGCAATTTCTTGATTGTCTCTTTTAATAATTGCAGGAACCGTTTTACCTTTTAACTCATTTACAGCCGTTACCACTTGGTCTGCATATTGAACTGGCACCCCATTAAAACTAGTGATGATGTCTTTTTGCTGAATTGAATTTTTATTTACAGAATTTTCGTCAACAGCAGAAACAATAAAGGGTAGACGAAGTTCTACAACAGATATTTTTTTACCGTCCATCAATTGATTGATGAAATCTACCGGTAAATCAATTTTTTGTTCAGCGCCATTTCTTTCAATAATTACTTGCTTTCCTAGAAGTATTTTTTCGTTAATTTCATTATAACGATCAATTTTAACACCATCAACTGAAATAATTTTATCTCCAGTTTTGATACCTGATTTTTCAATAACAGGATTGGTAATCCAAACCCCGTCTTTAATATCGCTATTGGAAATGTATAATTCGCCATAAACAAAGGCCATTCCGATATAAATAATAAAAGCTAAAATGAAATTTACAGTCACCCCGCCAAGCATTATTATTAAACGTTGCCATGCCGGTTTCGATCTGAATTCCCATGGTTGAGGTGGCAAAGCCATTTGTTCCTTATCCATGCTTTCATCGATCATACCTGAAATTTTCACGTAACCACCAAGCGGCAACCACCCAATTCCATATTCAGTTCCTCCAATAGTCTTTTTTAATAAGGAATATTTGATATCAAAAAACAAATAGAATTTTTCTACTCTAGTTTTGAATAATTTAGCAGGAACAAAATGCCCTAATTCATGAAGTACAATCAGCAATGACAAACTCATTAAAAACTGACCTAATTTGATAACTATTTCCATTATTTAATTTTCGTATTTTTTATAACAAACAAAAGTAAGGTTTTAAATAGTAATTTTTCAATTTTTATTTCGTCTAGCCTTTTAAAAATTTGTTAATTATTTACATTTCTATAAAATGGGAGTATTTTTTTATTTCAAATAGATAAAATGGTAATGCCAACATGTATTGAAGGCAATTGGAATAAATAGCGGTTGTTTTATTTTCTACTCTTTAACAAACTTAAATTGTTTAGTGCCTTTATTAGTTTGAATAGTTAGAAAATGAATCCCAGAAGTAAAGGAAGAGATATCCCAAGTTTTTTGAGATTTAGTTTCCATAATTTTTTGACCTAAAACCGAATAAATTACTGCATTTTCAATTTCAATATTCTCAGGAATTGAAACAGAAATAGATTTTGAACTTGGATTTGGGAATATTTTTATAGCAGTTTCAAAATTAAAGTCGGTATTATCTAATGTTGCCATGCTCATTCTAGAAATGATATTTTTTGTAGGATCAAATTGAACTCCAGTGACTGTAAAGGGAACAGAAGTATTAAATTGCTCGCCGTTTACTGTATTATTTACCACCACATCAAAAGTTTGTCCGTTGGCACCCAATAATCGAACTGAAACAGGCATTTCAAAAAATGCAACCGATGGGTGTGAGGTAGTTTGATTAACAGTAATTTGTACTTGACCTGCGGTTGTGTTTTGAACAGAAATTGAATATATTGGATACCCTTGATTGTAAACCCAATCGTTAAAAAACTCTGTTAAACTACTTCTGTAAACGGCCTCTAAGTGGGACTTTAAATCAGTTGTAACTGCATATTTAAAAGCCAAATTACTATCAGCTAGATAATTTCTTAGACCTTGAAAAAAAACTGTATCTCCTAATTTGAATCGGAGCATGTGCAAAACCATCGCCGCTTTATTGTAAGTTAATCGATAGTCAAAGATTCGATTTACGCTTAAGGCTTCAGCATCTGTTAAATAGAGTGCTCCCCCGGCAGAGGAAGTAATATTGCCTATCATATTTGCTTTTTCAGTCACAAATGCTGCTGGGCCATCAAAATTTTCAATTATTATAGCAGCTAAGTAAGTTGCAAATCCTTCATTCAACCAGATGTCTTTCCATGTTCCGCAGGTAATTTTATCGCCAAACCATTGGTGGGCCATTTCGTGTGCAATAAGACCTCTACTAAAATTTTGCATAAACGAAACTGTTGTGTGCTCCATTCCTCCACCCCAACCAAATTGCGCGTGACCGTATTTTTCATTTGCAAATGGGTAATTTTCGAGTAGCGCACTTAAGTAATTTAGGATTAGCGGAGTTTGTAATAATTGTGCTCTAACCGAAGTAGTATCACTTTCAGGATAAATATAATTTATTATTGGATATTCATTTGGAGCGGCACCACCAGTTTGATTAATTATAGAATAATTGGTTACAGCCATACAAATCAAGTAAGCTGGAATAGGATAATTATGTCTGAAATGGGTTGTTTTTAAATTCCCGTTAATCACTGGAGCCTCGGGTTCTACCCCGTTGGAAACGCTAACATATTGAGATGGAGCGGTAATATAAACGTCAATATTATTTATTTTATCATTTAAATCTTGTTTACAAGGCCACCAATCTCTAGCGCCGTAAGGTTCAGAAAGTGTATAAATTACGGGAGTGTTACTTGGTCCGTGAGTAGTACTAGTATATGCAAAAAATCCGTTTTGAGGTGGCGCACCAGAATAGACAACTTCCACTGTGGCTTGAGTACCTGTTAATTGTGTTGCCGGAAGAGTAATTATTAACTCGTTGGTATTTTGAGTATAAGCAGTATTAGCTAGACTAACATTATTTATTTTGACGCTACTAACTGTCAATGCATTACTTAGGTCGAAAGTAAGCGTAGTCATATTTGCAAGAGCGGTATAAGTAGTGGTTATTTTACCGGATACGAAATAAACAGCAGGATCAACATTAAATTCAAGTTTGTGATACGTAATATCATAATTTTGTGTGTTTGAATTGATCTCTAAATTCATATGCCTTTCGGCAGATCTCCTTTCTGAATTTGCAATTTTGCATACTTCGGAAATTGGTTCTTGAGCATTTATTGAAATACTATAAAAAAATAAAAACGCAACTATTATGTTTCTCATGATACCCTTATTTAATGCTAAATTAAAAAATAAATTATTGGTAAATTGTTAATTTATTATTTGATTTAAGAATTTCGCATAAAAAAAGAGTCCAAAAAATTAATTTTGGACTCTTTTACAATATTATAAATAATTTAGTTGATTACTTTTGGAAATAAAATTTCAAAGTCTCTACCATCTTTTTTCTTCAAAGTAGAACCATATTTAGCATTAATAGCATCAATAAATAAGTTCGTGATTAAAGCATAACCTCTTGCACTTGGGTGAACACCATCTAAAGAGAAAGCTCCTCCAGTTACATAAGTAGAAGTCATATTATAAGTATCAAAATTCAATCCTGTAGTACTTAGTTGGTCCATTACTGATTTAGCATCAACAAAAGCCAAGTTATTTGTAGTTGCAGCCGCCTGAATAACTAAGTTATAAGCATCAGTTGCAGCTTTAACTTCAGCAACTTCATCAGATGAAAGCACCCATTTGTCTTCTAAAGGTACAGAAACACCATTAATTTGAGCAGGATTACCACCCACAGTAGTTCCAATGATTGATCTAGAAGGCAATACTAATAAATCAGCGCTAGTAGCTTGTCTTAATGAAGGCAATCCAAGAGCACTTAAGTTAGTTAAATAACTATCTACCATAACTACAGCATTTTGACCAGCTGCGAAAGTAATCGTTCTTCTTGTTCTTTCAGCTGCAGTAATTAAACCTGCATTTTGCGCTAATGCTAAACCTCCATTATACTGAGCGTAGCCACTGTTCAATTGTGTTGCAGTAGCTGCGTTTAATGGAACTGGATTAAATGGTACAGCTGTAAAATAAGGTAAAGCAGTTACATAAGGTAAATTAGCAACAACCCCTTTTCTTCCATTTGCTGAAAGCTGAGTAGCTAGAGCATTGTAAGCAGCTGTAAAATTAGCTGTTGGAGTTAAATCATTTCCGTTTACAGGATCTTGCGAAGTTGGAACACCACCATTAGTAGCATAACCTAATTCATCGTTTCCTCCAATCCATAAAGAGAAGAAAGTTGGATTTTGAGACAATGCATCTCCTAAAACTGTTGCAGTAGTTGAAGAAGCGATTCTTTTAAAATAAGGATTCAAAGGTGCGTAACCATTGAAAAGTAAGTGGAAACTTTTTGCTCCAGGGATACCCATATTATTAAAAGAACCTGTTAAACGCTCAGTTATTGTATTAGCAGAAACTCCAGGAACCAATGTTGGTGTAGGAGTACCTGATGAAGATTCAAGGTACAATCTTTGAGAAACTACCTGAACACCTCCTGAAGAGAAACCTCCCACGTTATCAGGCGCCATAAATGGAGTTGTGAAAACACCACCACCAGCTGCAGCAAATTGTTGAGCTAGTAAATTAGGGTAAGAATTTTCTTGTCCTTTTTTGAATAATGCACCGTCAGAATAACCAGCAGCAAAAGAATCACCTATAGCTACATATTTTGAAAAATCTGCGGTTCCAGATGTTACTGGCGCTTCACCAGAAGTTGTTGAATCGTCATTTGTACATGCCATAAAGGTTAGAGAAACCAATACAACCCATTTGAAATTTTTTATCATAACGTATGTTTTTATATTAATAATAATTATGGTTTAATAGTCCAAGAAGCAAAAATTTGTTGTCCTATTAATCCAGCTCCTAATACTTGGAAGTATTCTCTTCCTCCTAGGTTAGCAGCACCAATTTTGAAAGCAGATTTCATGCTTGGAACATTGTAAGTGATTTGAGCATCAATAACAGTAGCTTCTGGAATTACACCATCCACCATTGTTGATTCCCATGTATACTCTGTATTCCATCTTCCACTAATATTAAATCCAAAGTTTTTGAATAATTTTTCGTTTCCAATAGAAGCTTTAACTCTGTGTTTTGGAGTGTTGAAACTAGCTTCAAAACTTTCGTCTTGAGATCTATCAAAATCAAATTCAGCATAGTTATAGTTCACACCAAACTCGAAATCTTTATATACTTTTTTAGAAAGTCCAAGTCCAAAACCAAGAGATTTAATTTCAATTTTTGTATTGGTATACAATTGGTATGCTCTGAAGTTTCCATTTTGAAGTGCGTGGATAGATTGAGTTCCAAGATTTGTTGGACCACCTGTTGCACTAGGAGAATCTACCGCTGTACCATAGTATGGAGCAACAACATTAATGTTACCAATGAAATTATTATAAGTGTTATAATATCCATTAATGTCAACAGAAATATCATTAACAACAGAACGGTATCCTAATTCTATTGCTTTAACCTCCTCAGGTTTAACATATTCTAAGTTTGTTTTTCTTAAATTAGCAGGATTCCCAGTTGCAGATAATGCAGCTACAGATGCAGCTGTATAGGAGTTGTTATAAGCATTTAATCCGTTCATAACTACAGAAGTTCCACCAGCGAATAACTGACCTACAGTTGTACTTACAGGTAAAGTTTCAGTATATCTGATTAAGTTATCAGGTGCAGAACCCAATAATATTGCGCTACCTACGTTAAATCCGATGTACTGATCTTGAGTAGATGGGTTTCTAAAACCGGTTTGGAATGAAGCTCTGAAATTGTGTTGCTTGTTTTCACCAGCAGAGTATACAGCAGAGATTCTTGGAGAATAATTACCTTGAAAGTTTTGAGATTTGTCATAACGCATAGATGCTGAAAGTTTCAAACGATCATCCATTAATTTTTTCTGTAATTGAGTGTAGGCACCATATTCATTATAATTAATTGGTCCATTAGCATCAGTATAAATTCTTCCTTGTGAATTCAATTCATACAATCTGTAAGAACCACCAACTTGAATTTCAGCAAATTTAACTTGATCTTTAAAATTGTAATTAACATCTGAATGGTAAATTCTAGAGTTGTCTACTAATTTAGATCCCGTAAGTACGCTAGCTTCAGAAGTTACTTGGTTGAATGCAGTTTTAAACGCATCTGTTCCTGGAATTAATCTTCCAGTATCAGCAGTATTTCTTGCATTTTGATGTGCAATTGCAGGAGTCGCTCCAGCTAATGTTGATTGAATATAAGCTCCAGCATATTGTCCGAACCAAGTTCTATCGTCTTTCCATTTTCTGTTGACATTGATACCTGTAAACAACATGTCGTATGAATTTCCACCGTCTTCAGTTGTAGTATAACCTCTTACGAAGAAGTTTTTACCTTTAAATTCTAATTTATGTTGTTGCATAAAAAAGTTATTCAAATAGTATCTGTTTGCTCCTTGGTAAACTGCATTACCAAAACCAAATTTACTTTGCCAAATAACTTCTAAATTTTCATTTCCAAATGGTCTCAAGTGTAAAGAGAAATCAAGTTTTGTGTTTGAAGCAACATTGTCAGTCAATTCAACTTCTTTATAACCAGTTCGGCTCACATTAGAGTTTGGTAATAAATTTACTGTTGAAGCAGGAATTAATCCAGCTGCAGCTAAACCTTGACCAACACCTCTTAAGTTAGTTGAAACCTCATCCCCATATACGTTGATTCCGTTATAATTTGGGTTTGTTCTATCCATTCCAACAATTTCATCACCATTTGCTGAGTTGATACCATTGTAATTTGTAGCGTACCAATCAGTACCTTTCATGAAAGTATAGTTTGCTTTAGCAGCAAAATAGTCATTAAATTTATGAGCTACTCTCACACCATAATCTGAGAAGCTATTAGCACCCGCAGCTTGTTGGTTGGTTTGTCCGTATTTCACATAACCGTTAACACCTTCGCTTGTAAATGGGTTTTTACTATTCATAAATAAAATTCCATTGAATGCATTTGCACCATACAATGCAGAAGAGGCTCCAGGTAATAATTCCACGCTTTGAACGTCAATTTCTGAAATTCCAATCATGTTTCCTAACACGAAGTTTAGTAACGGAGAAGAGTTATCCATTCCGTCAACTAACTGCATAAATCTAACGTTTGCAACAGTTGCAAATCCTCTAGTGTTAATAGATTTAAAAGTTAAACTACTCGTATTCATTTGAACCTCTTTTAGGTTCTCTAAACCGTCGTAGTAAGAAGGAGAAGCTGTTTTTTTAATTTCTTTTAGTCCCATTCTTTCAATTGTAACTGGCGACTGCAAAACTTTTTCAGGAGTTCTAGAAGCAGAGACTACAACCTCATCTAGTACTGTGTTTTTAATTGAATCTGAAACTACTTTTTGTGCAAACGAAACGCTGCAAAAAAACAATGTCAAAATTAGTAAGTGTTTTCTCATTGTGGTTTAAAATTTGTTTGTTAGTGTAGCTAAATTAGTATTTATTTTCATATTATTAAATAATTGTTAATGAAATTTTATTTTTAATACTTATCATCCTTTTTTTTTAACAATTAATCAATTTAAATCTTTAAATTTTTCACATCGTTTTTATGTAATCTGTTAATTTTATTTTATAAAGCCTTTTTATTTTAACATTACATTAAGTTATTCGCAAAAGTTTGCCTAATTTCTTAAAATAAAAAAAGCGCTCTAAAATTGAGCGCTTTTTTAAATGAATTTTATTTTTTTATTCCACCGTAACTGATTTTGCCAAATTACGAGGTTGGTCTACATTACAGCCTCTCATCACTGCAATATGGTAAGATAATAATTGTAATGGAATTGTAGTAATTAATGGCGATAATGCATCTGCCGTTTCAGGAATTTCAATCACATAATCGGCTAGATCACGCACTTGAGTATCTCCTTTAGTTACAATTGCAATAATTTTTCCACTTCTAGATTTTATCTCTTGAATGTTACTTACCACTTTGTCATAATGACCTAATTTTGGTGCAATTACAACTACTGGCATGTGCTCGTCAATTAAGGCAATTGGCCCGTGTTTCATTTCTGCAGCTGGATAACCTTCTGCATGGATGTAAGAAATTTCTTTTAATTTTAAAGCTCCTTCTAATGCTACCGGAAAATTATAACCTCTTCCTAAATACAAACAATTGTGTGAGTCTTTAAATGTTGCAGCAATTTCTTTCGCTTTCTCATTCGTTTGAAGTGCTTCAACCACTTTTTCAGGAATTAATTCTAATTCTTGTAAGTACCTATGAAAATCAGTATTTGTCATAGTTCCTTTTGCTTTAGCAATACGCAAAGCAATCATTGTTAAAACAGTAATTTGAGTTGTAAATGCTTTTGTAGACGCTACTCCAATTTCTGGACCAGCATGAGTATAGGCACCCGCATGAGTTTCTCTAGAAATAGAAGAACCTACTACGTTACAAACTCCAAATACAAATGCACCTCTTTCTTTCGCTAATTTAATTGCAGCCAAAGTATCTGCAGTTTCACCCGATTGTGAAATTGCAATTACAACATCCCCTTTATTGATAATAGGGTTTCTATATCTGAATTCTGATGCATATTCAACTTCAACAGGAATTCTTGTAAATTCTTCAATTATATATTCGGCAACCAATCCTGCGTGCCATGAAGTACCACAAGCTACAATTAATATTCTATCTGCATTTAGGAATTTCTCGATATTATCTTCAATTCCAGCCATTTGAATCAAACCAGTATTGGCGTGTAAACGACCTCTGTAAGTGTCTTTAATAACGCTTGGTTGCTCAAAAATCTCTTTCAACATAAAGTGATCATAACCTCCTTTTTCAATTTGCTCTAAATTCATTTGCAATTCTTGAACATAAGGATCTACAAGAGAATCGTCTTTAATTTTTCTAATTCTTAAAGGTTTGTCCATTCTCACAATTGCCATTTCTTCATCTTCAAGATAAATAGCATTGGAAGTATATTCTATAAATGGAGAAGCATCAGATGCAATAAAATATTCATTTTCACCTACACCAATTGCTAACGGACTTCCTAATCGAGCCACAATTATCTCATTTGGTTTTTGTTTGTCAAATACACAAATTGCATAAGCACCAACCACTTGGTTTAATGCTATTTGAACTGCTTTTCCTAATTTTAAATTGTCTTTTTTCTGAACGTCTTCAATAAGATTTACCAATACTTCTGTATCAGTATCGGAATGAAAAACGTAACCTCTATTAATCAATTCCTTTTTTAATGGCTCATAATTTTCGATGATTCCATTGTGAATTATTACAAGATTACCAGAATTTGAAACGTGTGGATGTGAGTTAACATCATTTGGAACACCATGGGTAGCCCAACGAGTATGTCCCATTCCTATAGTACCATTTGTAGTTATATTTGTTGAGCACAGTTCTTCTAAATCGGTAACTTTACCTTTAGTTTTGCAAACTTTAAGATTTTTTCCGTCAAAAAGCATTACTCCGGCGCTATCATAACCTCTGTATTCAAGTCTTTTTAATCCTTTAATTACAATAGGGAAGGCCTCTCTATGTCCAATATAACCTACAATTCCGCACATATTTTTTTGTTTTGGTGAATATTATTAATTTGGTTTAGTATAGTAAATTTCCAATTTTAGTCGCTTAGCATAATTTGGATCTGTGGCAGGAATATTATTCCCAAACAAAATAGTTCCAAGTGGATTATATATAGCAGCTGATGGGTATTTATTAAATGGATTTGCAACAGGAACAGCACCTCTTAACATACCATTTGATGCAACACCAATTGTTTCAGTAACAACTAATCCTAATCTCACATTAGTAGAATCTTTACTGATTAAATTAATCATGTGATTAGTAAGTCGGATTTTATATTTTATCCCACGTTTATTGTAAGCCGATGTCGCAGCATCTTTTTCAATTAGACCTCCAAAAACAAATTTGTTATTTTTAGAATTTTGAGACACAGAGTAATCAGTGTAATAATCAATGATTGGGCGATGATTATTTAAATCGTATAAATAAATTCTATTTGGTTCAGCCGCACCAGTCATTTTATCTTTATCAATATAAAAGGTAAGATTGGCTTCGTTAACTAATAATTTTTTTCCGTCTGATGGATTTCGTAAATCATCTAATTCGTCAGGAATTCCATTTGGGCCAACCGTTGGTGTTCCTGTTGAAGAGTAACCTCTAACATCCTGATCACCGAAAAGTTTAATAATTGACATGGAACCTTCTCCACCTTTTGGGAATAAGTTATAAGCTCCCGTAGCAGCATTTGAATTGGATGCTAATGCAGAAGTATATCCTGTAGAATAATCATTTTCTAATAAATTTACAGAATTTCCACCCAAGCTAATTGCAAACTTTCTTTCTTTGGTAGAAACCACACCGGTAGAACTGGTTACATTAATAGTATAAGTAACTATAATTTTTCCCTGTTTGAAATTTAACAATGACATACTTCCTTGATTTGGTGACGCTGAAGAAGCATCAACTTTAAAATACAATCCTCGGAAATAATCTTTAAAAACGGAGTTGTTAAATAATTTTCCAGCAGCTCCAGCTCCAAATAACTTGTCTTGGAAAAAGTCGTTTCTTAGTTTTAAACGCATTCCTGGCACTGATCTAGTATCTACAACCTGAGCGCCATCAACTGTTTTGTATGTTTTAATTTCTGCGGAACTATAAATGAATTCGTCGTTTTGAGCCAAATTAGTATCGTCATTTAAACGAGCAGGATTTTTATAAGCATCAAATACTGAAGTTTCACCAGAATAATATCGTTGAACATCTAAAAAGTTAAGTGAAGCATCCAAATCACGTAAAGTATAATTGTTTTCGTAAACGCTCAATTTAATTTTATTGAACACTTTTTTATCATTGACAATGCTAAATCCTTGAATCGAATCCAATTCATAAGTGCTATCTCCCGATGTAGCATCTCTAGAAATTAAACGGCTAAAATAAGGCAAGGAAAGCTCTACTTTAGTTACGGTTGGGTTTGCCCCAATAGTTTGATTTACTGTATCTAAAAGCACTTGTGAAACCACACTCGCTTTCGTTTTTCCAAAAAACGGGTTGTTGTAATATCCTAAAGAATTTATAGGTTGGTTACTCGTTTCAACTTGACCTGTTGCCGAATTGTAGGCCAAAACAGTTTGTGAATCATTTTTAATTAGTCCAAAATGATCATCCCCAATAACGTCCGACCCGATTTCATTAAAATCTTTGTCACAAGCGGTAAAAAAAGCAATTACACCAACTAAAAAAAGTAATTTATAAATGGATTTATTTTGCATATATTTTTTAAATAATATTATTAAACTAAATTCTTGTAGAAGTTAGTATATACCTCCGCGAATTTATCTTTCGAGGTGAAAGGTAAAAAAGGTTTCCCCGAAGTTTCTATAAATTTTGTTAAACTTGGAGACAGGTTTTCCGATGCAATTATTATTCCATCAGAATGATTTAGAGTAGCAAAGATAATATTTTCATAATCAGGAGTTTCTAAATTTGAAATTGAAGCTTCTGGAACTCCGTCAAATTTAACTTTGTTGATCATTTCAACGTTTAAACTACCATCAAAAGACTGACTGTAAACCGAAGTAATGATTTTTGTATCCGAAAATAAAGCTTCATCTTTATAATAATGCTTCAAATAGATTGGCAACATTGCAGCCATCCAACCGTGAACATGAATAATATCTGGAACCCAATTTAATTTTTTAACGGTTTCAACTACCCCTTTTGCGAAAAATATGGCGCGCTCATCGTTATCTGGAAACAAAGTCCCTTCTTCATCAGTAAAAGTGGCTTTACGTTTAAAATATTCATCGTTGTCGATAAAATAAACCTGAATTCTCTCTTTTGGAATAGAAGCCACCTTGATAATCAAAGGCATATCCAAATCATTAACCACTAAATTCATCCCCGACAATCTAATTACTTCGTGCAATTGATGTCTTCTCTCATTGATATTGCCATATCTAGGCATGAAAATTCTAATCTGTCCGCCTTGATCATTTACCATTTTTGGCACGTCATAAGACATTAGAGAAACCTCGTTTTCAGCTAAGTAGGGCACTACTTCAGATGATACATACAATATCCTCTTATCTTCCATATTAAAATTCAGTATTACTTTTGTAAATAAAAAACATGCAAATTTACAAAAATTTATGCAGTTAATAACTAAAATCTTAAGTTTGCACAATATTTCAATAAAATATCATGCTCATTTTCGAGACACAACTAGCTTTAATAGAGCATTTAAAAGTAAATTCTAATCCAAAAACGACCCATGGTTTTGTTCCTACAATGGGCGCTTTACACCAAGGTCATTTATCGCTAGTAGAAAAGTCGTTGCTAAATAACGACCTAACTATTGTGAGTATTTTTGTTAATCCTACTCAGTTTAATAACCCCGAAGATTTAGAAAAATATCCTAGAAATTTAGAAAGTGATATTGCCAAACTTCAAACCGTTAGCGACAATGTGATAATTTATGCTCCTACTGTCGATGATATTTATGAAGGAAATACAACTTCAAAATCATTCTGTTTTGATGGTTTAGAAAATCAAATGGAAGGAAAATTTCGACCTGGGCATTTTGAAGGCGTTGGAACAATAGTGAAAAGACTATTCGAAATTGTAAACCCAACAAACGCTTATTTCGGTGAAAAAGATTTCCAACAATTACAAATCATCAAAAAATTAGTTGAAAAAGAAAATTTCTCCATAAATATAGTCGAATGTCCCATTTTTAGAGAAGAAAACGGACTTGCAATGAGCTCTAGAAATGAAAGGCTTTCGCCAAATGATAGAAATGCGGCTGCAATTATCTATAAAACGTTATTGGAAGTCAAACATAAATTTGCATCAGAATCATTGTCGGAAATAGCGCTTTGGGTGAACCAAGTTTTTGAAAATCAACCCGATTTTAAATTGGATTATTTCGAAATTGCCGCTGAAACTTCACTGCAAACCTGTGAAACCAAAAATCAGAATCAAAAATGTCGCGCTTTTATAGCAGTTTTTGTTAACAATATTAGATTGATAGATACTATTTCATTAAATTAATTATCTTTGCCGCATGCAAATCCAAGTTGTAAAATCTAAAATACACCGTGTAAAAGTAACTGGAGCCGATTTAAATTATATCGGAAGTATTACTATTGATGAAGCTTTAATGGAAGCCTCCAACCTAATTGAAGGTGAAAAAGTTTCAATTGTAAACATTAACAATGGGGAACGTTTAGAAACTTATGTTATCAAAGGTAACAGAAATTCAGGCGAAATCACACTGAACGGACCAGCCGCAAGAAAAGTTCAAAAAGGAGATATTATTATCATCATTTCATATGGAATTATGGATTTTGAAGAGGCGAAAACGTTCAAGCCTTCTTTAGTTTTTCCTAATGAAAATGACAATTCTTTAACCTAGATTTTGAAAGCAAAAATTGGCAAATGGCTGTCTATTTTACTCCCGCTTTTTTTGGGTGTTTTTCTAATATTTTATTCCTACAATCAATTTTCTGAAAAGGATATTGAGGAAATTAAAAAGCACTTTAAAAACGCCAATTATTACTACCTTAATTTTTCCATATTTATCGCTTTTTTAGGTAGCGCCTCTCGCGCCTACAGATGGAAATATGTGTTGGATCACATGGGTTATAAAACTTCATTTGCCAATAATTTTATGGCAGTTTCTATTGGTTATCTAATGAACATGACCGTTCCAAGATCTGGCGAAATATCAAGAGCTTTAGTTTTAAAAAAATACAATAACGTTCCATTTGACAAGGCTTTTGGCTCAATAATTGCCGAAAGAATTGTTGATATGGTAATTTTATTAGGACTAATTATTGTTGCCTTTTTTGTTCAATATGATGTTTTAAAAACTTTTGTTTTAGATAAAGTACCGCTTCAAAACCTAATTCTATTATTGGTAATTGGTTTCGTACTTTTCATCACTTTTATTCTCCTTTATGCCTATTCTAAGATAAAATTCATTTTAAAAATAAAGGAGAAAATAGCTGGACTAAAAGAAGGAATATTGAGCCTATTCAAAGATAAAATTCATTTTAAAAATAAAAGAGAAAATAGCTGGACTAAAAGAAGGGATATTGAGTATTTTTCACATGAAGAAAAAGTGGTCGTATTTAGGGCACACTATTTTCATTTGGTTCTCCTATATTTATATGTTTTACATAGGATTATTAGTAATTTCTGAAACCAACGCACTGCCTTTAAGTGCTGTAATTACTTCTTTTATAGTGGGAAGTGTTGCGATTGCATTTACCAATAGCGGCTTCGGATCCTACCCTTTTTTAATGGCAAAAATTCTACTTTTTTACCACATTTCTGAGACAGCAGGAAGCGCTTTTGGATGGATTATTTGGACTTCTCAAATGCTGTTATTAGTATTTTTAGGAGCACTTTCATTTTTACTTTTGCCGGTATTGAATAGAAGCAAATAAATTATTATATTGCTCTACCTTTTCATAGGCTTCAGATTATCAACAAACGCTATAAACGATGAGAAAATTTCTTCTTTTTTTTATTTTTCCAAGTATTGTATTTTCACAAACTTCTAAAGACACTATTTTTTCTCAAAAATTAAAAGAAGATAGAGAATTCAGAATATCGTTACCAGAATCGTATGCCACAAATAAAACTAAGAAATACCCAATTTTACTTTTATTAGATGGCGATTATTTATTTGATCCTTTTCATGGGGCATTAACTTACGGCGGTTATTGGGATGATATTCCAGAAGTTATCATTGTTGGAATTTCTCAAAATCAAAAAGACGAACGTTTCACCGATTGTGGTGTTGATCCAGAATCAGGATTGCCCGACTCAAAAGGAGAACTTTTCTATGAATTTATCGGACAAGAATTAATGCCGTTTTTAGAAAAAAGTTACAGAATTGCTCCTTTTAAAATTATTGCTGGGCACGATGTTACTGCAGGATATTTGAATTTCTTTTTATACAAAGACCAACCAATTTTTAACGCCTTTATTTCTTTAAGCCCTCAATTTCCTGTTGCAATGGAGGAAACAATTCCAGATAGATTTTCAGCATTAAACCAACAATTATTTTATTATCAGGCAACTGCCGAAGGAGATATAAAATCTATTAAAGAAAAGACAATTAAGTTAGATGCTGCTGTTGCAGAATTAAAAAAGCCAAACCTAAATTATCATTTTGACAATTTTCCGAACGCTTCGCATTATTCCCTAGTGTTATATGCAATTCCAAAAGCCTTGTATCACATTTTTGGAATTTATCAGCCAATTTCAGTCAATGAATACAATGAAAAAATCGCTGTTTTGCCTTCAGGTTACGTTGATTATCTTAATAAAAAATACGAAACCATCGAGAAATTATTAGCATTAAAAACACGTATTCGTTTTAATGATTTCAAAGCAATTGAAGCTGCAATCATAAAAAATAAAGCTTACGATGAATTTGGGGAACTCTCTAATTTAGCCGAAAAACAATATCCAAAAAGTATGCTTGCGAATTATGAGTTGGCTTTAATGTATGAATATACAGGAGATTTTCAAAAGGCTAGAAAATACTATCAGGCAGCTTACGAAAGAGAAGAAATTGGAAATCTTACTCAAGACATGATGTTTGATAAAATGGAGAAAATGAAAAATGCAAAAGCTCCAGCTTCAACAGAAACTCCTACTGAATCTCCAACTCCTGAACAAAAACCATAAATATGACTAAAGTTAAAACCTCGTTTTTTTGTCAAAGTTGTGGCTCCCAATATTCTAAATGGCAGGGGCAATGTAATGCGTGTAAAGAATGGAATACCATTGTAGAAGAAATTATCCAAAAAGAAGAAAAAGTAGCTTGGAAACCCTCAACTTCTGAAGTTAAAAAAGCCGCAAAACCACTTAAAATTAAAGAAATAGATTCTACGCTTGAAATCCGAATGGACACTTGCGATAACGAATTGAATCGTGTTTTGGGAGGCGGAATTGTACCAGGATCTTTAATTCTTTTGGGCGGTGAACCAGGAATTGGGAAAAGTACTTTGTTATTACAAATATCATTAAAATTACCTTATAAAACGCTTTATGTTTCGGGTGAAGAAAGCCAGAAACAAATTAAAATGCGTGCGGAGAGAATTACGCCAAACGGCGACAATTGTTACATTCTTACCGAAACAAAAACACAAAATATTTTCCGTCAAATTGAGGAAATCCAACCTGAAATCGTAATCATCGATTCCATTCAAACGCTGCATACCGATTATATAGAATCGGCAGCGGGAAGCATTTCTCAAATTCGTGAAACTACTGCCGAATTGATAAAATTTGCAAAAGAAACGAATGTCCCAGTAATTTTAATAGGTCATATTACCAAAGATGGAAATATCGCCGGGCCGAAAATTTTGGAGCACATGGTCGATACCGTTTTGCAATTTGAAGGCGATAGAAATCACGTCTATAGAATATTGCGTTCCCTAAAAAACAGGTTTGGTTCCACAGCTGAAATTGGAATTTATGAAATGCAAGGAACCGGTTTGCGCGAAGTGGCCAATCCATCAGAAATATTGATTTCTCATAATGATGCGACTTTATCGGGAACTGCAATTGCAACTACTTTGGAAGGAATGCGCCCCTTGATGATTGAAATTCAAGCGTTGGTGAGTAGCGCCGTTTATGGAACTCCACAACGAAGTACTACGGGTTACAATGCTAAAAGACTGAATATGATCTTGGCTGTTCTAGAAAAAAGAGCAGGTTTTCATTTGGGTTCGAAAGATGTTTTTTTAAATGTTACCGGCGGACTTTCAGTTGATGATCCCGCAATTGATCTTGCAGTGGTTGCCGCCATATTATCTTCTAATGAAGATATTGCTATCGAAAAAGATTTTTGTTTTGCTGGTGAAGTTGGACTTTCGGGAGAAATTCGCCCAGTAAACCGAATTGAACAACGAATTCAGGAAGCCGAAAAGTTAGGTTTTTCAACCATATTTGTATCCAAATACAATAAAATTGCGCTTAAAAACACCTTTATAAAAATTAGATTAGTAGCCAAAATTGAAGATATTGTAAGCGAATTATTCGGATAATCATGAGAAATAGAAAACAAAAAGCCGTACTTTTTTTAAAGATATTTGCCGTAATAATCACAATTTGTATCGTTCTGCTATTTGTATTTAGAGATTCATTATTGCAAACAGCAATCGCCAAAGTTGAAAATAAAATGGCGAACGATTATGATACCAAATTAACCATCGAAAAAGCAAGTTTTGATGGAATTTCTGCGGTTCAATTTCAAAAAATAAATGTAGTTCCGAATAATGCCGACACTCTTTTTTCTGTTGAAAAAGTAAATACCAAAATTAACTTGTTCAAGTTATTATTTGGAACCATCCAATTGGAAAAATTAGAAATGAAAAATGGTTTTATCCAATTGGTAAAAAACAAAAGCGGTCGCAATTTTGATTCTTTTCTAAAACGAAATAAAGAAGACAATTCTCCTTCCGAAAATAGTAATTATGCAAAATCTGCCTATCGATTGCTTTCTAGAGTATTGAATTTAATTCCAACAGAAATGCAGCTTGAAAACTTGTCTTTTCGAATGGACGATATGGGAAGAAAAGTAGCTTTAACCATGAACCAGCTTCAATTAAAAGAGGAGGCTCTTTCCACAACAATTGACGTGAAAACCAATTCCATTAATCAAAAATGGAATATCAAAGGAACCGCAAATCCTAGAGATAAAACTGCCGATTTGAAGTTTTTCAATAGCGATAATTCTAAAATTATTGTTCCCTATTTAAACGAGCGTTTTGGATTGCTTTCCAGCTTCGACAGCATCCATTTGAATATTGCAAAAATAGAAATGGAAAGCGGAGAATTGCACATTGACGGGTTTTCATCAATTGCTAATTTAACCCTTAGTCATCCTAAAATTGCCTCTAAAGAAGTGGTAGTGAAAAAAGCACTATTCGATTATCGTTTTCTTTTTGGTGAACATTTTATGGCTATTGACAGTAGTTCTACCATTCAAATGAACGAGGTAAAAATGCATCCTTTTGCAGAGTACAACACTGAGGAAGACACCGTTTACAAACTCCGAGTTGCCATTCCAAAAATGAAAGCGCAGCAGTTTATTACTTCATTGCCTAAAGGCTTATTTTCACATTTTGAGGGAATGGAAACCCAAGGGAATTTCGAATATAAATTGGATTATAAATTTGTAAAACACAAACCAAACCAATTGGTTTTCGAAAGTAAATTGACCAAGGAAAATCTAAGAATATTGAAATACGGGGAAGCCAATTTATCCAAATTAAATTCAGAATTTACCTATCGAGCGATGGAAAACGGAGTGCCACAGCGACCAATTCTTGTGGGTCCTTCCAATCCAAATTACACCCCGATTGATCAAATTTCGCCCTATTTACAAAAGGCAGTTTTAACCTGTGAAGACCCTTCATTTTTCTCCCATCGAGGTTTCATTAACGATGCATTCAAGCAGTCCATTATTAAGAACCTAAAAACCAAGAAATTCTCCCGAGGCGCAAGTACGATTAGCATGCAATTGGTAAAAAATGTATTCCTAACTCGTGAAAAAACATTGTCCCGAAAATTGGAAGAAATTTTATTGGTTTACATATTAGAAAACAATCGTATTTCTAGTAAACAGCGAATGCTTGAAGTCTATTTCAACGTGATAGAATGGGGCCCAAACGTATATGGAATAGGGGAAGCGGCCAATTTTTATTTCAGTAAAAAACCAGTTGATTTAACCTTAAAAGAATGCTTGTTTTTGGCTTCGATAGTGCCAAAACCTAAAAAATTTATGTACGAATTTAACCCCGATGGATTCCTGAAAGCCATTGAAAACAAAAAACAAACCTATATTAGTAATTTAATGCTTCGTCGCGGATTAATAATGTCTGACGACACTATTGGTCAAAATATTCCGATGGCAATTACTGGAAACGCGCGCTCCTTTTTAAAGTTTGAAGTCAAAGACACGATCCAAGTTGACACCACTTTTGTAGAGGAGTTTTAGGGTTTATATTTGGGCGTGCCCTCGTTTAGCTGCTCTATTCAATAATCAAAACTTTCGATAATCTCGGTCAGGCTGTTCGCTAAAATCGCTGTTTCACTTTGTTACACAGCGGATTCCCGCTGCCATCCTTCACGCAAATAGTAGGGACAAAAAAAGGGCTGGAAATTATCCAGCCCTTTTTTTTATAAAATAAATTAAGATTTACTCAATTTCTGTAACTCTCAATGTGTTTACCATTCCTTTATTTGCAATTGGCATCGCAGCTAAATTAATTAGCATATCTCCTTTAGTAACCAATCCTTTTTCAGCAGCGATTTTGTTGATGTCGTCAATGGTATCGTCTGTGCTTACAAATTTATCGTAGTAAAAAGTTTTTACTCCCCAAATTAAATTCAATTGCGTTAAAATCACTTTGTTCGAAGTAAATACTAAAATATCCGCTTGTGGTCTCCAGGCTGAAATTTGAAATGCAGTATAACCACTATTTGTTAAAGTGCAAATTGCTTTGGCTTTAATTGCATTGGCCATATTTGCCGCATGCTGACAAATGGTTTTAGTAATGTATCGGTTGGTTTTAATTTGTGGTGTATTTTGAGGAACTTGGATAAGCGGCGAATCTTCAACAGCTTCAATAATTTGTGTCATTTGTTGGATCACTTGTACAGGATAATTTCCTACAGAAGTTTCTCCTGAAAGCATCACAGCATCGGCACCGTCCATCACTGAGTTGGCAACGTCGTTCACTTCAGCTCTTGTTGGCGTTAAGCTTGTAATCATCGTTTCCATCATTTGCGTAGCGATAATTACAGGAATTCTAGCTGTTTTAGCTTTGTTAACTAATTTTTTCTGAATCAATGGAACTTCGTGCGCAGGAACTTCAACACCTAGATCTCCACGAGCTACCATTAAACCATCACAATGTGCGATAATTGAATCGATATTGGCAACGCCTTCTGGTTTTTCAATTTTAGCTATAATTGGAATTTTGTGCTCTGAATGTTTTGCAATTAATTCTTGTAATTCTACTAAATCTTCAGAAGTTCTAACGAATGAAAGCGCAATCCAATCTACTTTTTGCTCTATTGCAAAAATAGCATCGCGAACATCTTTTTCAGTTAATGCAGGTAATGAAACTTTCGTATTTGGAAGATTTACTCCTTTTTTAGATTTCAATGGACCACCTTGAATTACTTTAGCAACAACTTCGGTAGTTTTATTGGTAGCCACCACTTCAAACATCAATTTTCCATCGTCAAGCAAGATGTTTTCTCCTGGATTTACATCGTTTGGAAACTCTTTGTAGTTCATGTAAACGCGCTCCTTAGTTCCAGGAACATCTTCGGCAGTTTGAAAAGTAATGATATCACCAGGATTCACAATTACTTCTTCATTCATCACACCAACACGTAGTTTAGGCCCTTGTAAATCTCCTAAAATTGCAGCGGTATAACCAAATTCTTCGTTGATACTTCTAATTAAATCTATTTTTGCTTTTACATCAGTATAATCGGCGTGGGAAAAATTAACTCTAAAAACATTCACTCCTGCCTCAATCATTGCTTTCAAGACTTCTTTTGTGCTACAAGCAGGTCCTAATGTTGCTACAATTTTAGTTTTTTTGTTTGTTGTCATTTTTATATTAAAAAATTAAATTATTTTTTGACTTTATGTTATTTGAATCAACTGAATAAACGGTTGCTATTTTAGAAATCGTATTCATCGATGCAATTATTTCATCTAGTTCGGCATCATTATTTTCAATTTTCAAGAAGTAATCTACCTTTTTCAATTCTGGTAAAAGGAACGCTTTTGTAGCTACTTCAAAACTTGAATCGCCAAACAAATTCTGATTATTAGTTGATAAAGTGGTTACCTCGTTTTTATTTTGAACCAAACTCCAACAACAATCGGTGTTGGTATTTTCATAAATAAATCTCGAAAAAAAGGTAACACCTTCTTTAATATTTATCTGAATTTCATTTTTGCTTTTACTTAATAATATGGGCAATTTTTGATTCAAAAAATAAGCCAATCGATAATCTTCTAAAGAAGTGTGAATTGCAATGAGTTCATAATCAACTTCATCAAATTCATCGATATGTAATTTATGAATTGCCATATTCGTTTAAATAATGGTGTAAATATACTATTTATAAGCAATTAAAAAGTTACTAAATGGATATGTTTCCTTTATTTTACTAACGAAATCGTTGTAGATTTGATAAAATAACTTATTATTTTTTATCGATTTTATCTTGAAATGCAAAATAAGCTCTTTGACATGCTTTTTCTTCTGCTTTCTTTTTTGAAGTTGCTCTTGCTTTTGCAATTACTTTATTATCGATGCTGAATTTAACTCCAAAAAGGCGTTCACCATTGGAATCGTTGTCTTCAAAAGTATCAAAATGAAATGTCTTTTTCTCTTTTTGACACCATTCAATTAGAAGGCTTTTGTAACTAATAATTTTACCTTCCAATTTGGAGATATCTACATAAGGAATGATCACTCGTTTTTCGATGAATTTTTCACAATAGGAATACCCTTGATCTAAATATATTGCTCCAACTAACGCTTCAAAAAGGTTGCCGTGAATGTTTTCACCAAAATGTTGTGATGGGACTTTACTGTCTAAAAATTGCAACAAATTTAAATCTCTTCCGAGTTCGTTTAAATGTTCACGACTTACAATTTTCGAACGCATTTTTGTCAAATATCCTTCATCGCCAGAAGGTGAAATATTGTATAAAAACGCTGCAATGATTGAGCTCAACATAGAATCTCCAAGAAATTCTAGTCGTTCATAATTCATCGGATTTCCATCAATATCGGTTTTACTTGAGGAACGATGAATGAATGCTTTTTTGTAAAAATCCAATTCTATTGGGGGGAAACCTATTATTTTTTGAATTTTATCAAAAAAAATCCCGTCTTCTTTAGATCGGGATTTTTGAAATATTTTCTTGATAATATTCATCTAAGTAAATTAAAGTTCCAATTTTTTTACTAATACACAAGCATTGTGACCACCAAAACCAAAGGTATTACTCATCAATACTTTTACGTCTCTTTTTTGAGCTTTATTGAAGGTGAAATTTAATTTTGAGTCAATTCCTTCATCATCAGTAAAATGATTTATTGTTGGAGGAACAATTCCGTATTTTATAGAAAGGATTGAAGAAATGGTTTCAACTGCACCAGCTGCTCCAAGTAAATGACCTGTCATTGATTTTGTAGAATTCAAATTCATAGTATAGGCGTGATCACCAAAAACATGAAGAATCGCTTTACTTTCAGCAATATCTCCAAGCGGAGTTGAAGTTCCGTGCATGTTTACACCATCAACATCCGTTGGTTTTAATCCGGCGTCTCTCAAGCAGTTGATCATTACGTTTTTAGCTCCCAAACCTTCAGGATGAGGTGCTGTAATGTGATGCGCATCAGCTGACATTCCGCCTCCACCAATTTCACAATATATTGTAGCTCCACGCGCAATTGCATGTTCGTATTCTTCTAAAATTAATGCTCCCGCACCTTCACCTAAAACAAATCCGTCACGATCTTTATCCATTGGACGAGAAGCAGTTTTTGGATCATCATTTCTAGTTGATAAAGCGTGCATTGCGTTAAAACCACCCATTCCTGCAATACTTACGGCAGCTTCAGAACCACCAGTAATCATTGCATCGGCATGACCTAAACGAATATAATTGAAAGCATCTATAATTGCATTTGTAGAAGAAGCACAAGCAGAAACAGTTGCAAAATTTGGACCTCTGAAACCATATTTTATAGAAATATGACCACAAGCAATATCAGAAATCATCTTTGGAATAAAAAAAGGATTGAATCTAGGAGTTCCATCGCCTTTGGCAAATTCTAACATTTCAATTTGAAAAGTTTCTAATCCTCCAATTCCTGAACCCCAAATAACTCCAACTCTATCTTTATCTAAATTATCCAAATCGAAGTTGGCATCTCTAACCGCTTCATCAGCAGCAACCATAGCATATTGCGTATAGCGATCCATTTTACGAGCTTCTTTTCTGTCGATAAAATCTTCAACATTAAAGTTTTTTAACTCGCAAGCAAATTGAGTTTTGAATTTTGAAGCGTCAAAATAGGTTATTGGTGCAGCACCACTAACGCCATTAATTAATCCGTTCCAATATTCTTCAACTGTATTTCCAATAGGAGTAAGCGCTCCTAATCCTGTTACTACAACTCGCCTTAATTCCATAGTATAATTATAGTTATGAATTTAAAAAACAATACCTATGCTTTCTTCTATGCAAAAATCATAAAAAAAGTCATAGGTATTACAATAATATTATTTTGGATTGAACAAACAATCTGAATTTTTAATTAAAAACAAAAACACCCGAAATGGATTAGATTACGGGTGTAATTTTTTATTTTTTAGCTTCTTCAATATAAGAAATAGCTTGACCTACAGTAGCAATGTTTTCTGCTTGATCGTCTGGGATCTGAATATCGAATTCTTTTTCAAATTCCATAATTAGCTCAACTGTATCTAAAGAATCTGCTCCTAAATCATTAGTGAAGCTTGCTTCGGTTACAACTTCGTTTTCGTCAACGCCTAATTTGTCTACGATAATCGCTTTTACTCTTGATGCAATGTCTGACATAATCTTTAATTTTAAAATTTAATTGATGGCAAAAATAAAAAACTTTATTTTAATTCCACGCATTAGTTAATAAATAAGGGGCGAAATTAAAAAAATATTTTAATAAAGACGCTAATTTTCTATTATTTATCGTTTTTTATTCTTTTTTTTGTGTCAAATTAAACAGTACAACATGAAAAAAATAGTGATTTTTGCTTCTGGTTCGGGGAC
>CANKZE010000022.1 GCA_947488545.1 Bacteroidota bacterium | reverse complement strand
AATCCATCAAAAGATATAGTAAACATAGTTTTAAAAGACCAAGCTAAACAGCCAGAAATAGGTGCTGTAATTTCTGGTGAACTTTTTAACATGATGGGATTGTCAAAATCTAAAGTTGTTATTAAAGACAATGCCGCAATCTTTTCTGTTGTAGGTTTGTTGAAAGGAATTTATGTTTTAAAAATTTACATTAACGACCAAGTAGAAAGCCATCAAATAGGGGTGGAGTAAATAATTTCAAATAAAAATAAATGGCTTGAGATTTTTCTCAAGCCATTTTTCATTTATTCAAAGCGGCATTTAAAAATAATAACCCTTGGTTGTAATTAAATAAAAAATAATTTTGCAACGAATTTTCGAATTTTCCGATTAAACTTTTCGATTTTATTCGTCCCGAGAATTCGGGATCATCAAAGATGAACTAATTTTTTTGCGCCATTTTTTCTAAGATATTCGAGAATTCGTGGCAAAAAGAAAAAAATTAATAACGATTTTAAGAATTACACCCAACGGATTAATTATAATAATTTTCACCCAAGAAAAGCCACAACTATTTTTTTATTTCTGACGATTAAAATTGTCCTATTATCTAATTATTTTCGTACTTTTGCCAAGTTTTTTATACAACAACAACACACAATACAATGGCTCAAACGAAATATATTTTTGTTACCGGCGGAGTTACTTCCTCTTTAGGAAAAGGAATTATCGCCGCTTCATTAGCAAAATTATTGCAAGCAAGAGGATATCGCACCACAATTCAAAAATTTGATCCCTATATCAATGTGGATCCAGGAACCCTTAACCCTTATGAACACGGAGAATGTTTTGTTACTGATGACGGAGCAGAAACCGATTTGGATTTAGGTCATTACGAACGTTTTTTAAATGTTCCCACTTCTCAATCTAATAATGTTACTACTGGTAGAGTGTATCTTTCAGTTATCGAAAAAGAACGTCGTGGTGAATTTTTAGGAAAAACAGTTCAGGTGGTTCCTCACATTACCAATGAAATTAAAGAAAGAATGCAATTGCTTGGTAACTCAGGTGATTTTGATATTGTAATTACCGAAATTGGAGGCACTGTTGGTGATATTGAATCGTTGCCTTATATTGAATCTGTTCGTCAATTGGTTTGGGAATTAGGCGAAAACAATGGAATTGTAATCCATTTAACATTAGTGCCTTTCTTGGCTGCTGCGGGAGAATTAAAAACAAAACCGACGCAACATTCTGTTAAAACATTAATGGAAAGCGGTATTAAAGCTGATATTTTAGTTTGTAGAACAGAACACGAATTGTCGGAAGAATTAAGAAATAAATTGGCTTTGTTTTGCAATGTAAAAAGAGAAGCCGTGATTCAATCGATTGATGCGTCTACGATTTATGAAGTGCCAATTTTAATGCAACAAGAAGGACTTGATGTAGTTGCATTGAAAAAATTGGATTTACCACAAAAATCAAATCCAGATTTAGTCAATTGGAATACATTTTTAAGCCGATTGAAAAATCCTAAACATACTGTAAATATTGGTTTAGTAGGAAAATATGTTGAATTACAAGATTCATACAAATCTATTCTTGAAGCTTTTATTCATGCTGGCGCTGCCAATGAAACTAAAGTAAATGTGATTTCAATTCACTCTGAATATTTAGATTCTGATAATGCATCAGAGAAATTAAAAGACTTGGATGGAATTTTAGTTGCACCCGGTTTTGGTGGTCGTGGAATTGAAGGAAAAATTGAAACAGTTAAATTTGCTAGAGAAAATAATATTCCATTTTTAGGAATTTGTTTGGGAATGCAAATGGCAGTTATTGAATATTCTAGAACTATTTTAGGACATCAAGATGCCAATTCAACTGAGATGAACGAGAACACAACCAATCCAGTTATCGATTTAATGGAAGAACAAAAAACCATTACCGATAAAGGAGGAACGATGCGTTTGGGAGCTTGGAAGTGTGACATAAAGGAAAATACATTGGCACATAAAATATACGGAAAAACTAGTATTTTTGAACGCCACCGTCATCGTTATGAATTTAATGGAGATTATTTACAAGCGCTAGAAAATGCGGGTTTAAAAGCCTCAGGAGTTAACCCTGATACAGGTTTAGTAGAAATTGTTGAGATTGAAAACCACCCATTTTTTATTGGTGTTCAATACCATCCAGAATATAAAAGTACTGTTGACAACCCTCATCCTCTTTTTGTGAGTTTTGTTGCCGCTGCTGTAAAATCAAAATAAAATTGTATTTTCGATTACGAAATCGACTTTAATAAAAGTAAAATGGAAGAAAAAAAATTAGATTTAAATACGATAATTGGGTTTGTACTTATTTTCGGAATTTTGATGTGGATGATGTATCAAAATCAACCTACAGAACAACAATTGGCTGCCGAAAAAGCAAAAAAGGAACAAGCAGCTTCTGTTTCTACTAAGAAAGTAGCGCAAGAAACTGTTGCCGTAAACTCAATCGACACTTCCTCAGCAAATGCGGCTCAAATCGAAAAGCTGAAAAAATCTTTAGGAAATTTTGCCTATTCTGCTACTTTAGCTTCTGCAAAAGATACTGTTACTACTCTAGAAAACGAGTTCGTGCGAATTAAAATCTCCAATAAAGGAGGTTATATCGTTGAAGCAGTTTTGAAGAATTTTGAAAAATTCAAAAAAGGTTCTGGTAAAATGGTTGAATTAATTAAGGATAATAATTCTCAATTAAATATTCAATTGATTACCAATGACAATCATACTTTAAATACTAAGGATTTATTTTTTGAGCCTACTTTGACTAAAGTTGGTGCAAATCAAATTCTTACTATGCGTTTAAAAGCTGGTGCTAATGAGTTTTTGGAATACCAATATGAGTTGAAGCCAAAGGAATATATGGTTGGTTTTAATTTGCGTTCTCAAGGATTAAACAAAGTGCTAAATACTTCGAAACCACTAGATTTAGAATGGGATTTAAAAACTTTTAGAACGGAGAAAAGTATTTCTTACGAAAACAGATATACTTTATTGAATTATGAATATGATGATGAAAAATTCAATAATGTTAGTGATGGTGAAAATCAAGAGGAAACGCTAGAAAAAGTAAAATTCATTGCCTACAAACAACATTTCTTTTCTTCTATTTTAATTACAGACACGCCATTTGCGAAAGCAGTATTAAAGTCTAATAAATTAGTTTTAGATGAAAATAAAGATACTATTTTCATTAAACAGTTCAATTCTAAAGTTCCGTTAGCCTTCTCAAATGGAGAAGTTAATTATAAAATGAATTGGTACTTTGGGCCATCAGATTATAAAACATTAAAAAATTACGATAAGAATATTGAAAAGATTATTCCATTGGGTTGGGGTATTTTTGGATGGATTAATAAATTTATTTTCATTCCATTATTTGGGTTTTTAAGTTCTTTCATTTCCTATGGAATTGCGATTATCATTTTTACAATTATCATTAAAATTGCAATGTCGCCGATAACTTATAAATCATTTTTGTCACAAGCAAAAATGAAAGTGCTACGGCCTGAAATTAATGAATTGAATGAAAAATTCAAGAAAGAGCCTGCAAAAAAACAACAAGAAACAATGAAATTATACAATAAAGCTGGAGTAAATCCGATGGCTGGTTGTATTCCAGCATTGATTCAGTTGCCGTTTATGTATGCTTCATTTCAGTTTTTCCCGTCAGCATTTGAATTAAGACAAAAAGGGTTCCTTTGGGCTGATGATTTATCTTCTTTTGATGAAATTATGAAATTGCCTTTCCATATTCCTTTGTATGGAAGTCATATTAGTTTGTTTCCAATTTTAGCAGCTATTGCAATTTTCTTCTATATGAAAATGACTTCTGGTGACCAACAAATGGCTGCGCCAGCTCAAGAAGGTATGCCTGACATGGCTAAATTGATGAAGATCATGATTTATGTTTCTCCATTGATGATGTTATTTTTCTTTAATAGTTATGGAGCAGGATTGAGTTTGTATAACTTTATTTCCAATTTAATTACAATTGGCATCATGTTAGTTATCAAAAATTATATCGTTGATAATGATAAAATTCATGCACAAATTCAAGAAAACAAACTAAAAGAACCTAAGAAGTTGGGTAAGTTTCAAAGAAAAATGCAAGAAATTATGGAACAAGCTGAAGCTCAAAAAGCACAGCAAAAAAAGAAATAATTTTAAAGCACTCCTAGAGTGCTTTTTTTAATAAAGGTGCTTTATTTATAATAAATAATAAAAGAAATAGTTTTATAGTAGTAAATTTAAACATATGAAACAGTTATTTAAAATAGTATTTCTGATTTATTCAATATCATTATTTTCCCAAGCTGATAGTAATAAGTTAGATACCAATGGTAAGAAAATGGGTTTATGGAAAGGAGTTTTTGAGGATACCAAACGCCCTAGATATGAAGGCACCTTTGATCATGATAAAGAAGTAGGTTTATTTAAATTTTTTGATAACACAAAAGCATCTAATTTAATTGCAACCAGAGAATTCAATTCCAGTGACAATTCAGCGTATACCATTTTTTATGATGTAAATAAAAATAAAATTAGTGAAGGAAAAGTTCTAAACAAGTTATACGAAGGTTTATGGGTTTATTATCACAAGGGGTCAACTGTAATTATGACTTCTGAAAATTATAAAAACGGGAAATTGGATGGAACTAAAACTGTTAATTTTAAATCCGGTAAAACAGCTGAAATTTCTAATTATAAAAATGGCCTTTTAGATGGTGTTTATGTAAAGTACATTGAAAGTGGCGTGGCTTTGGAAGAGTCATTTTATGTAAACGGGGAATTAAATGGCATCACAACTTATAGAGCTCCTGACGGATTAGTTGTAGCTAGAGGGAAATTTAGAAAAGGATTAAAAGTAGGGATTTGGCAATTTTTTGAAAATGGAAAATTAGAAAGCGAAGAGAATTATGATAAGCCAAATACAATAAAATCAAAGCGTAAAAAATAAAAATAGAATATTCAATAAAGTAGATGAAACGAGTTGTAGTTGGACTTTCCGGTGGTGTTGATTCTAGTGTTGCGGCCTATTTGTTGCAGCAACAGGGTTATGAAGTTATTGGGCTTTTTATGAAAAATTGGCACGACGACTCGGTTACCATTTCCAACGAATGCCCTTGGTTAGAAGACAGTAACGACGCTTTATTAGTTGCTGAAAAACTAGGAATACCATTTCAAACGGTTGATTTAAGTGAACAATACAAAGAAAAAATTGTTGATTATATGTTCAACGAATATGAAAAAGGGAGAACTCCAAATCCTGATGTACTTTGTAATCGAGAAATAAAATTCGATGTTTTTATGAAAATTGCAATCAGTTTAGGCGCCGATTATGTGGCTACGGGACATTATTGCAGAAAAGGAGAAATGGAAAATAACGGTAAAAAAGTGTATCAATTACTTTCTGGTGTTGATACTAATAAAGACCAATCTTATTTTTTATGTCAATTATCACAAGAACAATTGGCAAAGTCTTTATTTCCAATTGGCGAATTAACCAAGCCAGAAGTTCGCGAAATTGCGGCACAAATGAATTTGATTACTGCCGAGAAAAAAGATTCTCAAGGTTTGTGTTTTATAGGAAAAGTAAGGTTGCCAGAATTTTTACAACAAAAATTAGAAAAGAAAGAAGGCTTAATTCTACAAATAGATGCTCTAGATCCAATTTACAATGAAAAGCCAACTGAATTTCAATCGGAAGAAGAAAAATTAGCTTTTGAATCCCGAACTTTGTCTTATGAACCAAATATGGGGAAAGTAGTAGGAAAACATCAAGGCGCTCATTTTTTTACTATTGGTCAACGCAAAGGATTAAATGTTGGAGGAACGAAAGAACCGTTATTTATAATTGCTACCAATGTGGATACCAATACTATTTATACCGGTTTAGGAAGCGAACATCCAGGTTTGTTTAAGAAATCTTTATTTATTCAGAATTCTGAGGTTCATTGGATTAGGGAGGATTTAGCTATTGCAAATGGAGAAAAAATGGATGTGATGACACGAATTCGTTACCGTCAAGCTTTGCAAAAAGCGACTTTACATCAATTTGAAAACGGCTTGTATGTAACATTTGAAGATCCACAATCGGCAATTACAGAAGGTCAATTTGTAGCTTGGTATACTAATGATGAATTAGTTGGTTCGGGAGTTATTTCTTAAGTTTGTTCTATAGATTTAATCAAATGAAAAAAACGGTATTGATTATTGTCCTATTAATTTCAGCTTTTGGCTATTCGCAAGAAGATGCTTGGGTGTATTTTAAGGACAAACCAAACAGTCAATATTTTTTAGCAAACCCACTTCAAATGCTATCTCAACGAGCATTAAACAGAAGAGCAATTCAGAATATTCCATTGGATTTAAAGGACGTTCCAATTCACCAGCCCTATATAGATCAAATTACTTCAACTCCGGGAATCATCGTCAAAGCGAGTTCAAAATGGATGAATTGTTTGCATATTCGTGGTAGCCAAACAGTAATTCAATCTTTAAGATCTCTTTCATTTGTAGATTATATTTCGTTTGCAAACACTATTTTAAACAGGACCGGAAAAATAGCTAATTCAACTAGTAATTCACCTGTAAATAAAGTGTTGGAAACCCAAGTGACCTATAATTATGGAACTTCAGGGAATCAAATTCAAATGTTAAACGGGAATATTTTACATCAGCAAAATTATACAGGATCTGGAAAAGTTATCGCTGTTTTTGACGCAGGTTATCCAGGTGTGGATAGTGCAACTCCATTTCAAAGATTAAGAGATAACGGACAAATATTAGGTGGATATAACTTTGTTGATAGAAGTTCTAATTTTTATGCAATGAATTCTCATGGAACTCAAGTGCTTTCTACAATGGGTGGTTACGTTGATGCTCAATTGGTTGGAACTGCTCCAGACGCTTCCTATTATTTATTTGTTACCGAAGACAGTACTTCTGAAAATCCAGTTGAGGAATCCCTTTGGGTTGAAGCCGCGGAATTGGCTGATAAGTTGGGTGCCGATATAATTAATTCTTCATTAGGTTATTTTGGTTATGACAATTCCAATTATAGTTATACCTATACCAACATGGATGGCAATACTGCTTTTAGTTCACGAGGAGCAAATATTGCTTTTTCTCGAGGTATGATTGTTGTAGTTTCTGCAGGAAATTCAGGAAATACGGCTAACCCAAATATTAGCGCCCCTTCAGATGCTATCTATGCTTTAGCGGTGGGCGCTGTAAATTCAACTAGAAATTATGCTAGTTTTAGTTCAATTGGGCCATCATTTGATGGTAGAATTAAGCCCGATGTTATGGCGCAAGGTCAGTCCGCAGTAGTTGCAACGCCTTCTGGGGCTGTAGCTTCAAACAGTGGCACTTCATTTTCTGGACCAATTATCGCAGGTATGGTGGCAAGTTTTTGGCAAGCATTTCCAAACTTAACTAATGCTAGAATTGTTCAGTTAATTAAAGAATCATCTGATCGTTTTGCCAATCCGAATGCGCAATATGGTTATGGAATTCCTAATTTCCAATTGGCATTAAGTAATGCTTTATCAAACAATCAATTTAATAATGAAGGATTTTATGTTTATCCAAATCCTGTTGATAATGAAGTTACTTTTTCATTTCCTTCGAATATTATCTCCAAAGAAATTTGTATTTTTAATAGTCTAGGACAAGAAATTCTTAGAAAGAATAGCGATAACCAATTAGATGTAATTTCACTGCAATCATTTGAAAACGGAATTTATTTTTATAAAATTGCTTCTGCAAATGCTACTTTTACTGGCAAACTAATTAAGAAATAATAGTTAAATATGAATAAAATTACTCAGCTATTTAAAATTAAATATCCAATAATTCAAGGAGGAATGATCTGGAATAGTGGATATAAATTGGCTAGCGCTGTTAGTAATGCTGGTGGTTTAGGTTTAATTGGTGCTGGTTCAATGTATCCTGATGTACTAAGAGAGCACATTCAAAAATGCAAATTGGCAACTGATAAACCTTTTGGGGTTAATGTTCCAATGTTGTACCCAAATATTGAAGAAATTATAAATATTATCATTGAAGAAGGTGTAAAAATTGTATTTACTTCTGCAGGAAATCCATCCACTTGGACTTCTTTATTAAAGCAAAACGGAATTACGGTTGTTCATGTGGTAAGCAGTTCAAAATTTGCCTTTAAGGCACAAGAAGCTGGTGTTGATGCAGTTGTAGCAGAAGGTTTTGAAGCAGGAGGACATAATGGAAGGGAAGAAACCACCACATTGACCCTTATTCCCATGGTAAAAAAACATTTGTCAATTCCGTTAATCGCCGCTGGAGGAATTGCAACAGGAAGAGGAATGTTGGCTGCTATGGTACTTGGTGCTGATGGAGTACAAGTAGGATCAAGGTTCGCTGCTTCTATTGAATCTTCAGCGCATGAGAATTTTAAAAACACAATTATCAACTGTAAAGAAGGAGAAACTCAGGTAACTTTGAAAGAATTAGCACCTGTGCGATTAATCAAGAATAAATTCTACAACGATATTCAGGAATTGTACAAAACTAATCCTTCCATTGAAGAATTAAAAACATTACTTGGTAGAGCCAGAGCGAAAAGAGGTATGTTTGAAGGCGATTTAGTTGAAGGAGAATTGGAAATTGGTCAAATTTCGGGATTATTTGAAGATATAAAATCGGCAAAAGAGATTATCGACGACATGATTCGTGAATTTGAAATTGCAAAAAGTGAAATTCAAAATTTATAATAAATAATGCGTAAGCATAATTAAGATGAAGAAACTTAAAATATTTGTTCTGTTTTTATTTCTAGTAACTGGAGTTCAAAAAATGAATTCACAAGTATATAAATATGTTGCAACAGGATTTAGTGTATTGGAAAAAGACGAAAAAGACAATTGGGGTAAATGGTCTGATTATCAAACTACTAATATCATGATATCATTAGATCTTGATAAAAGAAGAATTGTAGTTTATTCTAAGGAAATTCAATATTATAATATTGATACTTTTGAAAAACAAATTGAAAATGACGACGATTTAATATTTCCTTTTAGTTGTAAGGATATTGATGGTGAACCGTTTACCATTTCCTTTATCACTAGAAAAAAACAAGATTATAGAAAACAATTGTACATCAATCAAAAAGACGTAATATTGGTTTATAACATCGTTAATTTTAAAAATTAATCATAAAAAAAAGTCGCTCTCGAGCGACTTTAGATTTTAATATTCAATTTTTTATTCCGAATCGGTGAGCGTTTTCATAAATGCAACAAGTGCTTTTTTTTCTTTTTCACTCAATTTTAGATTATCAAAGGGAAGTGTTTGAAATTCTAAATTCATTCCAATTCCATTTCCTCCACCCAATTCGTAAAATTTAATTATATCCTCTAGAGTATTATATACTCCATTGTGCATATAGGGTCCAGTTTTTTCTATATTTCTAATGGTTGGTGTTTTAAATGAGTATCTAAATTGTTCAATTTGAGTTGTATTGTATCTTCCTAAATCAGAATCTACTACAGCATTTTTCCATTTAATATACTTTGGAACTCCAATAACTTCAGACTCTGAGTTGTTGTACCATGGTGGAACTGTTCCATTATATAAAGGAATGAAGTGACATGAAGCGCACTTTGCTTTTCCAGCAAATAAATTAAATCCCAATTCTTCTTCTTTTGTTAAACTAACTTTATTCTTAAAATAATTATCAATTTTAGCATTAAAGGGCATTAAACTCCTAACATAGCTTGCAATCGCATTTCTAATTTCAAATTGAGTAATTTCATTTTTATCTGGAAATGATTTTGAAATTAATGATTTGTAGGACTCTTTTTTGGCAATTCTTTCAGTGATTTCTTTTGTTGAAAGGTTGAATTCATTTGGATTTTTCATCACCTCTTCAATTTGATTTTCTAAATCTTGAGAGCGTAAATCATAGAAAAATGATTTTTGAAAAGCCGAATATAATACAGTTGGTGAATTTCTTGAAATTGATTGACTGTGTACTTTTATAGTTGATAATTTTAATCCATCTGTGAAAGCCTTGTCGGCATTGTGACACGTTGCACAACTTATTGAATTGTTTTTAGAGAGGCTTTTGTCGTTAAAAAATTGCTTTCCTAATTCCACTTTTGCCGCACTTGATTTAGAATCTGCATAGGGTGAAAACGCATCAGGATTTAATCCTTTCCCTTGCATTAAGTCAGATAATGTTCCTTTAAATAATTTTTGTCCTTCAGGACTACCTGTTAAGTGATTTTTAAAACTATTTTCTAATTCAACGCTTAACGGCATTAAATATTTTTTAATAAATATCAATCGATTAAAACTATCATAATCTTTGTTCTGACTTAAAAAATCTCGACAATTAGAAAACAATTTTTGACATTTTTCTTTTCCTGTTATCTCATTTTTATCTGAAAAAATCAAAAAATAGTTTTCAAGCCCCACTATTGAATGATAGGTTTCTTCAATAGATTGAAATGCAACTGGAGAATCAAAACCAGTTATTCCCATTGTAGCATTCCTAATGATTTGATGTTGTAACAATTCATAAAGGTGATGGTTTTGAATAGGTAAATCTTTCAAATTATTCTTTACAAAAAGCAAGTCTGTTTTAAGGATTTCAATTTCTGATTTAAACTTTGCAACATCTAATTCCTCTTTCGAGAAAATCAATTCCTCAATTACTTGAAAACCGGTTGCATCATTAACAATATTATCATCAATTTTTATATCAGGTAGATTTGGACCATTTATTCTACGACTGAAACCTTGAAAATAATATTCCACAAAAGGTTCTATTTTTTTGTAATTTATTCTGCATTTTGAGAATTCAATTTTTGCCGATTCTATTTTGGTGCATTTTGACAATTGATTTAAATTAGTTCTCAAAGAATCAATATTAAGATTGACAGATTCTTTTAAACTATCCTCTGTATTTAAATTATTTTTTTCGCAACTCGAAAATATAACTATTGCGAAGATCAATGTAATATATTGAAATGACTTCATATTTATAATAAAAATAAACACCTTATCTAAAATTGAGATAAGGTGTTTGTTATAAACTAATTTAATAATTATCTAGGAACGTTTTTCAATATAATTGTTTGTCCTCCAGATTTGTAAGATTGAATTGAAGTAGCTCTACTTGGATTTAAAAATCTAGTTCCTTCATCCCAAGTATGTGCATGAATATTGATTGTAAATGTACCAGGTACACCCACTACATCTGAAATATCAAGCATTGCACCGTGCTCCCAAATCCCTTTTCTTAATTGATTAGGTCCTGCAGGATTGTATTTTGTACCCAACATAGAAGGATCTCCATGGGTCATATCCATAAATATTTTCTTAGTTCCTGTAGCAATATTATACTGCCAAATTAATGAATTGTGAGTCGCTTCTGGCCAGAATGAATCTCCATCTTCTTGAATGTATACATAATTTTCAGTAACACATAAGTTATCTGGATTGATTATATCTTGTCCTTTAACGTTTGCACCAGTTGGAGAAACATCACCATCAGCAACCACTTTTAAAGTTCCTGTTAAAGGATTGTTTGCATCTAATTTCAATTGATACATTCTACCCATGTATGTTTTTTCTGTTGAACCGCTTACCCCAGTTGATACGAAATAGATTTCTCTGCTATTAGCAGCAGAACCTTTACGATAATCCAAGTCTTCAACACGAGCAAACTGAATAGATTTAAGAGTAGTATTTAAATTTTCTATTTCAGTACCAGTAAGGTTTTTAGCGTTTGGAACTTCTACAAATTCCACAGGATAGTTGTTATTCCATGTAATTGCAGTTTCGATTTGATTTAAGTCGGTTCTTCTTAAAGCGTATAATTTACCGTTTTCTAAATCACCAACTGTATTAGAAACATATAAATAAACCTGACCATTTCCAGCATCTTCACCTAAAATGATAACTGTTTTACCTGGATAAGCGTTTTTGTTTAAAGGAACAGCATTTTCACCACTGAATTTACCTAAAGCTGGTTTTACTCTTGACTGATTTGACGGATTTGCAGATGCAATAGGATCAATTGCATGCGTCATCGCATTTACATTTGATTCACCTGTTGTTAAAAATACAGGTCCAAATCCATTCTCTTCAGGAGTAGCCATTGATGCAGAACACAATCTAAACATTCCACCATCAGTATTTACAATATAATCACCTTTAAAAATGTTTAGTTTTTTGTCTAAATACAATCTTGAAACCGCCCATGTATTTTCATGATTGGTAACCATAATATAACCGTGACCAGTTGGATTTTTGATAAAACCTTGACCATCTGGAGCACCTCCATAAACCATGTTATTTGAGTCTGGAATAATATCCTCACTACTCACTAAAGGGTAAATTTCTACTCCTGAAAAATCAGGACCCATTTTTACAAACGAGGGTGTAATAGAACGGTTTCTGAATTCAACAGTATCCGATGGCGTGTTGATTTCATTGTTTTCGCATGAAATAATAGTCATTGCAATTACGAATAAACTTGATAAATAATACTTTTTCATTTTTTTAATTTTTAAATTAATTTTTTGATTGAAGCAAATTTATAAGGTTCATTTTCATTTTCTATTTTGTATTTATTACTATTTATTTAAAAAATTGTTACTTATATTCTCAAAAGTTAAATTATTGTTTATCAGCTAATTTTAAAATCTATTGGAGTTATATTATTGTATTGTTTTTCTTTTCTAACTAATATATAATATTGTTCTTAAGATTCTTATGCGTAATTTTGCTTCTTTAAAATTCCCAATTATGAAAAAAATAATTTATGTTTCAGTTTTATTAATAAGTTCTTTTCTGAATGCACAAGAACGCCCTAAATTGGTAGTTGGTATTGTAGTAGATCAAATGAAAATGGAATATTTATATCGTTTTTCAGATGATTTTTCGGCAAATGGATTCAAGAGATTAATGGATAATGGGTACACTTTCCATAACATGCATTTTAATTATATGCCAACGTATACTGGACCTGGACATGCGTCAATATTTACAGGTACAACACCTTCAATTCATGGAATTGTTGGAAATGATTGGTTTAATCGCTCTACTGGAAAGGAAATGTATTGTGCCGATGATGCTTCAGTACACACACTTGGAGATGGAAAACCAGACGAAGGTGAAATGTCACCAAAGAATTTACAAACTACAACCATTACGGACGAGCTTCGACTACAAACTAATTTTAAAGGAAAAGTTATCGGAATCAGTTTGAAAGATCGTGGAGCAATTTTACCAGCAGGACATTTTGCAAATTGGGCTTTTTGGTTTAGTAATACAGGATCGTTTATTTCAAGTTCTTTTTATGGTGAAAAACTGCCTGATTGGGTTACCACATTCAATAATGAAAAACATTACATGCCATACATTAACAAAGGTTGGGATTTATTCAAACCTATTTCAACATACAATGAGAGTTTGGCGGACAACAATCCTTATGAAGGAAAACTTTACGGAAGTTCTGCACCCGTTTTTCCTTATGATTTAAAAGCGATGTACCAAAAAAATGATGCAAGTGTTATCCGATCTACTCCTTTTGGTAACGATTTATTGGCTGAATTTGCAATGCAAGCTATTAATAGTGAAGAATTAGGTAAAGATAATATCACTGATTTTTTATCTGTAAGTTTTTCCTCAACAGATTATGTAGGTCATTTAACTGGTCCAAGATCCATAGAAACTCAAGATACTTATCTTAGATTAGACAAAACAATAGCTGATTTTTTAACCTACCTTGACAAAACGGTTGGAAAAGATAATTACCTCATTTTTTTAACTGCAGATCATGCAGGTGCTGAAAATGTTAATTTTCTAAAAGATAATAAGTACGAGGTAAATAGTGTTGAACCAAAAGAAATTAAAAAGGGTTTAACTAAGTTTTCAATTGATACCTTCGGAGAGAATTTGGTTTTAAATTATTCGAATTTTAATTTGTACTTTAATAAAGAGATTATCAAAAGTAAAGGATTGGATTTATCAAAAGTAAAACAATCGTTTAAGGATTATTTAATGACACAAACTCATGTGAAAAGAGTTTACACCGAAGAAGAAATACTTGCTTCTACAGGAAATGATTTCTTTTTGAATATTATTTCTAATGGCTATGACCCTAGTCAAAATGGCGATTTGGTAATTCTAGATAAACCAGGATATATTGAATATAAAGGCACAGGAACTTCACATGGAACCCCATATTCTTATGATACTCACGTTCCTGCAATTTATTTTGGATGGCATGTAAAACACGGTGAAAGTCATGATAGAAAAGTAATTACACAAATTGTTCCGACACTTGCTCAAATGATAAAAATCACATTTCCTAATGGAACTGAGGCAAATGTTATGACAGAAGTATTCAAGTAATTCCTACAACAATATCTGATTTTTTAGCAAATCTTCAAAAGTTTCTCGGGCTCTAATTAAGATACCTTTTCCGTCTTTCCACAATACTTCTGCAGGCTTGTATCTAGAATTGTAATTGGACGACATGGAAAAGCAGTAGGCGCCAGCGTTTCTAAAACAAAGCAAATCACCTTCTTTAATTTCAGCAATTCGACGGTTGTTTGCAAAGGTATCCGTTTCACAAATGTAACCTACAACGGTGTAAAAACGCTCTTTTCCTTTTGGATTTGAAATGTTTTCAATGGAATGCTGAGAACCATATAACATAGGTCGAATTAAATGATTGAAACCACTGTCAATTCCAGCAAAAACAGTTGATGTAGTTTGTTTTACCACATTTACTTTTGCTAAAAAATAACCCGCTTCACTCACCAAAAATTTCCCTGGTTCAAATGCTAAAGTCAACTCTCTACCATAAGCAGCTTCAAATGCTAGGAATCTTTTGGTAAGTTTTTTCCCTAATTCTTCAATATTTGTTTCAATATCCCCTTTATTATAAGGCACTTTGAATCCACTTCCAAAATCAAGAAAATCCAATTCTTTGAAATTATTAGCTGCTTCAAATAAAATTTCGGCAGCATATAGAAACACTTCAATGTCTAAAATATCAGATCCAGTGTGCATATGAATTCCATTGATATGCATTTTGGTGTTTTCTACAATTCTAAGGATATGTGGCATTTGATGAATAGAAATACCAAATTTACTATCAATATGTCCAACAGAAATATTTGAGTTTCCACCAGCCATAACATGAGGATTTATTCGAATACAAACTGGAACTTTCGGATGTTTTGTTCCAAAATGTTCTAAAACAGAAAGATTGTCAATGTTGATTTGAACACCCAAACTCGCCGCTTCTTCGATTTCTTCAAATGAAACTCCGTTTGGGGTATAAATAATTTGTTCCGGTTTAAATCCAGCATACAATCCCAATTTAACTTCTTGGATTGAAACAGTGTCTAAATTTGATCCAATTGATTTTAGTAATTGAAGAATAGCAATATTTGACAATGCTTTTACAGCATAATTGATTCTTAACCTTGGTACTTTTGAAAAAGCGTTGCTTAAACGATTGTATTGAGATTTTATTTTTTCGGCATCATAAACGTATAACGGACTTCCAAACTCTTCTGCTAACTTTACTAAATCTTGTGAATTCATTTATATTTTTTTGACAAATTTATTGCTCCTAACCTTACAATCAAAGGAAATTTAGATTATTAACAAAAAATAACAAATTGTTATATTTGTAACAAAATACAATAAAAGACAATTTTTAGTTCTATTTATCTGACTCTTTTATTTACAATTTTATAAACCAATGAAGAATTTTTAAATCTAAATTTCATTTTTATTACTAATTAATTTCTATTTGAATTTATTAAGAAAAAACATTTCGCTTTTAACTTGAATTGTTTTATTTTTGTGCTCCCGAATCGTCGGGATTAAAAAGTCAAATACTTTATTATGGACATACACGAATACCAAGGGAAAGAAATATTAGCCAGCTATGGTGTAAAAATTCAACGTGGATATGTTGCTAGTAATCCTCAAGAAGCGGTTGCTGCAGCAAAACAATTAACTGCTGATACCGGAACAGGATGGCATGTAATCAAAGCGCAAGTTCACGCTGGTGGACGTGGAAAAGGTGGTGGAGTAAAACTAGCTAAGAATTTAGAGCAAGTAGAAGAAATTGCAGGTCAAATTATCGGAATGCAACTAATCACACCTCAAACTTCTGCTGAAGGTAAAACGGTACACCAAGTTTTAATTGCTGAAGATGTTTATTACCCAGGTGAATCTGAAACTTCAGAATTCTATATGTCGGTTTTATTAAATAGAGGTAATGGTCGTAACATGATTATGTATTCTACTGAAGGTGGAATGGATATTGAAGAAGTTGCAGAACACACTCCACATTTAATTTTCACCGAAGAAATCGATCCTACTGTTGGTCTTCAAGCTTTTCAAGCAAGAAGAATTGCATTTAACTTAGGTCTTTCTGGAAATGCATTTAAAGAAATGACTCAATTCGTTGCGTCTCTTTATAACGCTTATATCGGTTGCGACGCTTCAATGTTTGAAATCAACCCAGTATTAAAAACATCTGATAACAAAATAATTGCTGTTGACGCTAAAGTAAATTTAGATGACAATGCGTTATACCGCCAACCAGTTTATGCTCAATTCCGTGATGTTCGTGAAGAAAATCCAATTGAAGTTGAAGCTAAAGCCGCAGGTTTAAATTATGTAGATTTAGATGGAACGGTAGGTTGTATGGTGAATGGTGCGGGATTAGCAATGGCTACAATGGACTTAATTAAATATGCAGGTTTTGAACCAGCAAATTTCTTAGACGTTGGTGGAACTGCTGATGCAAAACGTGTGGAATTGGCTTTCAGAATTATCTTGAAAGATCCGAACGTAAAAGCAATTTTAATCAATATATTTGGTGGAATTGTTCGTTGTGATAGAGTTGCTCAAGGAGTTGTTGATGCCTACAAAAATATGGGTGACGCAATTAAAGTGCCAATTATTGTACGTTTACAAGGTACCAATGCAGAAATTGCTAAAGAATTAATTGACAATTCAGGAATGCCAATTTTATCAGCTGTAGAATTCCAAGAAGCAGCTGACCAAGTAAAAGCAGCACTTTCTTAATTATATAATGTTCAAATTATAAAAAAAATCCTAATCGTAAGATTAGGATTTTTTGTTTTTACCATTCTTGAAATATACTTTTTCAACTACTTGAACTTTCGGAGTTGATTTATTTGGAGTATGCTTTTTAAAAGGTTTTTTAGCCGCAGGACTTTTTGCTGGTCTTTGATCGCCTCTAGATTTTTCAAAATCTTGTGTTCCTGTTTTTACCTCTTTTTTATTTTTGTTCAATACATCAGAAGGGTTTTTCGGATTTTCTTTCGTACCTCGTAAGTGAATTACTAAAGCATTCAAGAAATTACGCAATACTTGGTCGCCACATTCCATATAATTTTCATGATCTTCTGCACGGAAAAAAGCACCCAATTCTGATTTTGAAATTCTAAAATCTACCAATTCTAAGATTTCTACTATTTGATCATCCCGAAGCATTAATGCCACACGAAGTTTTTTCAGGATGTCGTTATTTGTCATTTTCATTGTAACTATTTTTTGCAAATATAATTATAATGCTGCTCTAATAGTAATTAATGAACTAAATAATCAAATTCATTATTTTGATGTCAACAATTTATCCTAAATTAGCACTTCAATAAAGTAATGCTATTAAATTAAAATTAATGATGACTAGAATTCAAGTTTTAAACGCAATCATAAAAAAGAAAAATGTACAAAATTACCTTGAAATAGGGGTGAACCGAGGGAAATGTCTCTTTAATATTGTAGGAACAAAAAAACGTTTTGGTGTAGATCCCTTTTTTAATTTTAGTTTGTGGAAAAAAGTTAGAGCTTGTATTTTAAATCCTCACACGCTGAAAAATGATTATTTTGAAGTAACCAGTGATGCCTTTTTTGCAGAAAACAAAGCGCTTTTAAAAGCCAATATCCTTGATTTAGCATTTATTGACGGACTTCATACCTACGAGCAATCGCTTTTGGATACTGTAAACACTCTTAAATACCTTGAAGATAATGGTGTTATCGTTTTACACGATTGCAATCCTTTAGATGCATTGGCGGCGCATCCTGCTATTTCTATAGATCACGCTCGAAAAGAGTTGGAAAATCATAAAGATTGGAAAAACATTTGGAATGGTGACGTATGGAAAACAATCGTTTACATCAGAAAAAACCACCCAGAACTATCGGCATTTGTTTTAGACACCGATCATGGTTTGGGATTTGTTTTCAAAAAACCACAAGGGCAATTACCTGAAATCTTCAATACTATCGATTCTATAGACACTTTAGATTATGATTTCTTAGCAAAACACCGTGAAGATTTATTGGATTTAAAACCAGTTTCCTATTTTGAGTCGTTTCTAAAAACGCTCTAAATAGACAACCATTTAAAGACGGTTACAAAGTTATCGCGCCATAATTTTTCATTATGCTGTCCACCTTTTACTATTTTTTTACGCGTTAAATGCCTGCAACTGCAGCGAATATCCGAAACTAGGATTTCCATTTTGTTTACATCGGGAACCATGTCGGTACTTTCTTTGTCACCACACAAAAAGTACATTTTTGAGTCTAATGTTTTGGTACTTTTTGTCAATTCAAATATTTCTGGATTGATCCAAAATGCCGGTGAAAATACCCCAGCTTTGCCAAATACTTCAGGATATTTTAATAAAGCATAATAAGAAATCAAACCTCCCAAAGAACTCCCCATAATTACGGTATTCACTGTATTGGGCTTGGTTCTATAGGTGGAATCTATTTTCGGTTTCAGTGTTTCTACAATAAATTCAAGGTAATTATCACCATTTCCACCACCATATTTTTCGTTTTTATAGGGCGTTAATTCGTCAATTCTCTTTTCATTTCCGTGTTCAATTCCCACCACAATCACTTGGGCGTTCAAACTATCCAATTTTTCGTCAATGTTCCATTCCCCAACATACGATGTTTTCGAGTCAAATAAATTCTGACCGTCGTGCATGTAAATTACAGGATATTTCTTTTTGGAAGTAGCATATTCATTCGGTAAATACATCCAAATTTTCTTGCTACCATTTAACTGCGGCGCATCAATAGTGAAAGAAGTTACATTTTTGGACGCCGTGCTTTCTTGGGAAAACAAATTGTTTAGGGAGAATAATAGAATAAAAAAGAGTGTTATTTTACGTTTCATAAATTAGATTCTAATATTACACCAACTGCTCCTGCAATTTTTTAATCACATCCCTTAGTTTAGCGGCTTGCATAAAATCCAAATCTTTTGCAGCTTTCTCCATCGCTTTGCGGTTTTCACGAATGCGTTTTTCAATTTCCGCTTTCGGTAAATACTTTGTTTCAGGTTCTGCCGCGGCAGCCACTTCCAATCCCAATTCGTAATCCACTAATGGATTTTTCGTAAAGGCACTTTCAATTTTCTTGTTCAATGCCATTGGAACTTGGTTGTTATCTGTATTGAAATTTATCTGTTTTGTTCGGCGGTAATTGGTTTCGTCTATCGTTTTTTGCATGCTTGCCGTAATTTTATCGGCATACATAATCGCTTTTCCATTCAAATTCCTTGCCGCACGACCAATGGTTTGCGTAAGCGATCTATGACTTCTCAGAAATCCTTCTTTATCAGCATCCAAAATAGAAACTAATGAAACCTCAGGTAAATCCAATCCTTCCCGAAGTAAATTCACACCAATAAGAACATCAAAAAGTCCTTTTCGTAAATCCTGCATGATTTCAATTCGCTCCAACGTATCCACATCAGAATGGATGTATCGGCAACGAATACTAACTTTCGTTAAATATTTAGCCAATTCCTCGGCCATTCTTTTGGTTAAAGTGGTCACCAAAACGCGCTCGTCCAATTCACAACGCAACTGAATTTCTTCAATTAAATCGTCAATTTGGTTCAAACTCGGACGCACTTCTATAACCGGATCGAGCAAACCGGTAGGACGAATAATCTGTTCTACATAAACTCCGTCACACTTTTGCAATTCATAATCGGCAGGTGTTGCAGAGACATAAATCACCTGGTTTTGCATTGCTTCAAATTCCTCAAATTTCAACGGTCGGTTGTCCATTGCCGCTGGGAGTCGGAAACCATACTCAACTAAATTTTCTTTTCGACTTCTATCGCCACCATACATTGCATGAACTTGCGATAAGGTAACGTGACTTTCGTCCACTACCATCAAGAAATCTTTTGGAAAATAATCAATCAAACAGAACGGCCTTGTTCCTGGTTGGCGACCATCAAGGTAACGAGAATAATTCTCAATTCCTGAGCAATAACCGAGTTCACGAATCATTTCTAAATCGAAATTGGTGCGTTCTTCCAAGCGTTTTGCTTCGAGATGTTTGCCAATTTCTTTAAAATAGTCAACTTGTTTCACCAAATCTTGTTGGATTTCCCAAATGGCATTTTGCAATACATCTGGCGAAGTCACAAACATATTTGCTGGGTAAATCGTCAACTTTTCAAACTTTTCAATTACCTGAGACGTTTTAATATCGAAACTTTCAATTTCTTCAATTTCATCACCAAAGAAGTGAATTCTATATGCATCATCAGCATAACTAGGATAAACTTCTACGGTATCGCCTTTAATTCTGAAATTTCCAGGAGTAAATTCGGCCTCCGTTCTAGAATACAAACTTTGGACTAAAGAATGAAGGAATTTGGTACGAGAAATCACTTGATCTTGCTCAATTGCAATTACATTTTTTTGAAATTCTACAGGATTACCAATTCCATACAAACAAGAAACCGACGCCACAACCAAAATATCTCTTCGTCCAGAAAGGAGGGAAGCAGTCGTACTCAAACGCATTTTCTCCAATTCCTCATTGATAGATAAATCTTTTTCAATGAAAACTCCCGTTACAGGCATAAAAGCTTCAGGCTGGTAATAATCGTAGTAGGATACAAAATATTCCACTGCGTTATTCGGAAAAAACTGCTTGAATTCGGAATACAATTGGGCAGCAAGCGTTTTATTATGCGCTAAAACTAAGGTTGGTCTTTGAATTTCTTCGATAACATTGGCTACGGTGAAAGTCTTCCCCGATCCTGTAACTCCCAATAAAGTTTGAAATTTTTCTCCATCAACAATTCCACGAGCCAATTTTTCAATTGCTTGCGGTTGGTCGCCTTTGGGTTGGTAATCGGAAACTACTTGGAATTTCATTTAAAAAGAGATTCAGATGTTAAGAAACAAAGGTACAAAGGAATTGTAAAATAAAAAGAGAACAATAACTTAAAACTTCCAGTTTTTCTGTTGATTTTCAGATAAGAAAGTCCATGCTACAAAACGGCTTGTTTTTTGGCCTTGAGCCATTTCAATGGTTTTTATAGTTACTGCATTTACTTTTTGCAACGTTTTGTAAATACTTTTTAAATTTTCTTTTTTTGATACCAATGTAGTGAACCAAAAGCAATTCATCGGAAACTTAGCGCTTTCGTAAACCATTTGGGTTAAGAAACGAATTTCACCTCCATCGCACCATAATTCGGTATTTTGGCCTCCAAAGTTTAATAAGGTTTGATTTGATTTCGAATTTTCTAGATTGTTAGTTTTTCTAATATTTGCTTTAGCAGCCTCCAATGCCGATGCATGAAAGGGAGGATTACAAATGGTAAAAGCAAATTTATCTTCGGGAGTAATTATATTCTTAAAAATAAATCGAGGTTCGGTTTGTAATTGCAAACTGATAAAATCAATTAATTTTTCATTCTGACCGATGATTTTTTTACAGTTTTGAAGTGCTTTTTCATCAATGTCGGAACCTACAAAACTCCATCCATAAGTAGTATTTCCAATAATAGGGTAAATGCAATTAGCTCCAATTCCGATGTCAAGTCCTTGAATAATATCGCCTTCTGGAAGAATTCCATTATTAGATTCAGTCAATAAATCAGCTATATAATGAATATAATCAGCTCTTCCTGGTAGAGGCGGACAAAGATAATTTTTTGGAATATCCCAATTCTGAATGTCATATTCGGTAATCAATAAAGCTTTATTTAGCAATTTAACTGCTTCAGCATTACTGAAATCGATAGTTTGAGTATTGTATTGGTTGGTAGAAACAAATTCATTTAATTCGGGACAACTTTGAATTAATTGTTCAAAATCATAACCAAATCGATGTTTGTTTCGAGGATGAAGATTGACTTTCTCTGTCGTGATTTTTACTTTTTTCATGTCGGACAAAGGTATGGAATCTAAAGTTGTTATTGTGCTAATCCAAGCATTCCATAAGCAATAAATCGCCAGTTTCATGTTCAATAACTACAATACCGTCTTTGGCAACAAAGTTGCTACTTCCGGTTCTGTAGCCCATTTTCAAAGTATCTTCTTTTAATGGGTAATTCAAATTAGTAGAATGAATTCCTGTTACTTCTCCAATGGGTATTAAAGAAATTGGTGTTTTTTCTGTGTACCATTTTTCATATTTTCGTGGCAATAAAAACACTTTTGAATGATCGTCAATAATCACAATTTTTAGTTTGTCGCGATAATTGACAATATTCGTAAGATTGGTAATGGTATGATCCGCACGTTTTCCGGTTGCCCAAACCACATTTACAGCAGGGATATTTCTTTCATACAAATAATCAAATGCTTTTTCTAAATCAGTTTTATCTTGATCTGGAGTGGGGACAATCTCAATAGGATAGTGGGTTTCTTTGTAATAATCGGCATCAAATCCTCGATCGAAATCACCCAATAAAACATCTACTTTTATTCCTAGTTCTACGACGCGTTCCATTGCCGAATCCAAAACAACCACAAGTGGAGACCATTCTAGTAATTGCCCTAATAATTCACTACTACATGCGGCACCATTAGCAATAATTAATGCTGGTTCTTGGTCGTCGCGAACAATGTGGTGTGAGGACATTTATTTATTTGATAAGTAAAAATTCAATTTGATCTAATTAATTCACAATGTAATTTCTAGAATCTTGTTCCGACAAACTGAAATAACCCAATGGAAAATTAGCATCATTAGTAGTATTAATGATATTTCCTCTAACTGTAGCAGAGGGCGATTGAAATGGGCTACCTCCGCTATTATTTCCTGCAATTGAAATTAATATTCTCATGTAGTTATAGTATTGCCTAGAAATTCCTGATAAGGTAACTTCAAAATTTTGACCCGCAACTAACTTATCACTTCGGAACAATCCAAATATTTGATTTCCCTGAAAACTGATATCCTCTTGTGCAAAATATATTGGAATAGCTGTAAAACTTGGTTTAAATTTGAATAGATAGTAATCCTGAGTTGTGCCATTATCGGTATAATATGTTTTTATTTCAGTAGATTCTCCCGTAAAACCAACATTGTTAATTTGTTCAATTCGATCTATTTGAGGTACTGGTTTTAAAGTTTCAGTTGCAGTATAAGTTGAACCATTAACATTAACTGTAAGTGTGTAATTTCTGTTCAATACTGGTGTAAAATTCGAACAAACATAACTTCCAGCTACATTCGATTCTACAAAATTAAATACATTATTTGAAGCATCTGTAATGAAAATAGTTGCCCCAGAAACCGTTGGAATTTGTGGATCATAATAAGAATTTGTCATTGATAATTTAATGGTTTGACTATTTCCTAAAGTTCCTTTTTGCCATTTAATTGCGGCATCAATAACCAATTTAGGGTCCATGGTATTCAAGTCAATATCGACTACTTTTTCACATCCAGATATAAGGATTAATCCAATAAATGCTACTATTATTTTTATATTTTTCATTACCTTAAAATTTAAAGTTATAACTCACCGCTGGAACTACTCCAAATATTGAAAATCTAACTGCTTCATTTGCGCCAGTTTCGTTGTTTTGTCTGAAACTTATAGAGGCTGCATTTTGGCGATTGTAAACATTGTAAATACTGAAAACCCATTCCGATTGCCAATTTTTCTTTTTCTGTGGTTTTGGAATATAGGTTGCAGAAATATCTAAGTGGTGAAATGTTGGTAATCTATTTCCGTTTCGTAAACCAAAGCTTGGAATTGTAATTCCTTGGAATTGGTATTGCCCATTTGGATAGGTAACGGGTTGCCCAGTTTGCATAATAAAATTTGCACCAAAAGACCATTTATCACTCCAATTGTAATTCCCTGTTACCGCAAGATTGTGTAATTTATCGTAAACCGAACTGTACCAATTTCCATTATTTATACCAATTTCATTTGCAGTTCTTCCAGGTGTTTGTTGTTCAGAACGCGACAGGGTATAAGAAACCCAACCGTTTAATTTGCCTGTATTTTTTCTAAGCATCAATTCGAGACCGTACGACCTTAACTGCCCATTCAAAATCACTTGTTCTAATGCTTCATTTGCAATTAAATTAGCACCATCAATATAATCAATTCTATTTTTTACCGTTTTGTAAAAGGTTTCTACTTCAAGTGAATACGTATCTTCATGGAAATTTTTGAAATAACCAAAAGCTACTTGATCGGCAATTTGTGGTTTTATATAATTGTCACTTGGAGTCCAAACATCCAATGGAGTAGGCGATGACGTATTGGAAACCAATTGTAAATATTGTACCATTCTGTTGTAACTCGCTTTTACCGATTGGTTGTTGTCTATTGAATAAGATGCTGAAAATCTTGGTTCTAAATTGTCAAAACTAGTTATCACTTCATTATTACCATATAACTTTGTCCCAATTGGAATTCCTTTTTCATATATTTTAAGCTGGTTATTGTAGGTTACTGCTTCATTATTTTGATATAAATTTACAGTTGAAGTACCTAATCTGTAGAATTGACTGTATCGAACTCCGTACATCAATTCTAATTTGTCTGTAATTTTATGTTCTGCTTCAAGATAAACTGCAGGTTCAAAAGCATATTTTTTATCCAACTGACGATAATTTATTCCTGATTCCAATGTTGTAGGTGATATTAATCCCGGATTGAAATCGTAATATATCGCATTCATACCATAATTAAGTTTGACTTTGTCAGAAATATAATTCTTGAAATCGTATTTCAAATTGTAATTCTTAATTCCTGAATCGTATTTAAATCCAACAAAATCAAGTTGTAAACCATAATAATAGTCGCTATAAATGAAAGATAAATTAGAAAACAACTTATCTGAAAACAAGTGATTCCATCTTAAATTGGAGGTTGCATTTCCATAAATATTAGTGAAACTTCCAGCTAAATTAAATACATCACGACCAAAATAACCCGAAACATAAAGGCTATTATCTTTATTTAGTTTGTAATTCAATTTAGTATTTAAGTCATAAAAATAAGCTGAATTATTATTGTTAGCAAGTTTCAAAAACAAGTGTGCATAAGAACCTCGTCCCGCAATAATAAAAGAACCTTTGTCTTTAACAATTGGACCTTCAAGTAATAATCGGCTAGAAATTAAACCAATTCCTCCATTTCCGTGAAAACTTTTTGAATTACCATCTTTTTGATAAACATCTAAAACTGAACTTGCTCTTCCTCCAAATCGGGATGGGATTCCACCTTTGTATAATTTTAAATCTTTAATCGCGTCGGGATTGAAAACAGAGAAAAATCCAAAAACGTGGGA
>CANKZE010000021.1 GCA_947488545.1 Bacteroidota bacterium | reverse complement strand
CTATGTGGAAAGCGGCTGGAATTTCTGGTTTGCCAGGCCATCGTTCTGTTGGTGGATACAGAGCTTCTATGTACAATGCACTTCCTATTGAAAGTGTACAAGTGCTAGTGGACGTAATGAAAGATTTTGAAAGTAAAGTGTAAGAAAAGTTTAATCGGTTAATTGGAAGAATTTAGTACTTATAAATAAATTTATTTATTAATTCTTTTGTTAACTTGAATTTCGATTCAACAATTAAACAAATAACCGAATAACTGATTCAACAATTAAACAAATAACCGAATAACCGAATCAACAAATAAAAATACTATGAAGGTTTTAGCAAACGATGGAATATCAAAAAGTGGAATTATAGCTTTAGAAAAAGGTGGTTTTGAAGTAATTACAACAAAAGTGGCTCAAGAGCAAGTTGCCAATTATGTAAATGAAAACAATGTGAGTGTTGTTTTAGTTCGAAGTGCAACTAAAGTTAGAAAAGATATTATTGATGCTTGTCCAGGATTAAAAATTATCGGTAGAGGTGGAGTTGGTATGGACAATATCGACGTTGAATATGCTAAAAGCAAAGGTATTAGTGTAATTAATACTCCTGCATCTTCATCTGAATCGGTAGCGGAATTAGTATTTGCTCATCTATTTTCAGGAGTTCGTTTTTTACATGATTCCAATAGAAATATGCCCCTTGAAGGAGATTCAAATTTCGAAGGTCTTAAGAAAGCGTACGCAAATGGAGTGGAATTAAGAGGAAAAACGCTTGGTATTGTTGGAATTGGAAGAATCGGACAAGCAACTGCAAAAATGGCTTTAGGTCTAGGAATGAAAGTGATTGCAAGCGATAGTTTTATTGAAAAAGTAGATGTGAAAGTGGAGTTTTTTGACGGACAATCGATCACTACAACAATAAAAACAAAATCTTTAGAATCTTTATTCAAAGAAGCCGATTTTATTACCCTTCACGTTCCTGCTCAAGAAGGTTATATCATTGGCGAAGCAGAATTAGAAACTATGAAACATGGAGTTGGAATTGTAAATTGTGCTCGTGGTGGAGTAATTGACGAAGTTGCTTTAGTAAAAGCGCTAGACAGCGGTAAAGTATTATTCGCAGGATTAGACGTTTTTGAAAACGAACCAAATCCAGAAATTACCATTTTAATGAACCAAAAAATATCATTAACGCCCCACATCGGTGCTGCTACATTGGAAGCACAAGATAGAATTGGAACAGAATTGGCTTCGCAAATAATCAGTATATTGAAAAATTAATATTTTCTTTTATAAGTTAATGGAATGCATCTCAAATTGAGGTGCATTTTTTTTGCTTTATTAAGCTGATTATTTGATAATTAATTTTGTAAATTTGATAATCTAATTAAGGATATGGAAAAGTTAAAAGAACGCTGGGGAATTACTACAATTTATCAATTGATATTGATAATAGTTGTGTTTGCTATCAACGGTTCTTTATCTGCTCGAATTTCAAGTTATTTAATGACGCTAATTGGATTGAATGATAAAAACACACATTGGTTCATTTATTACCTGATTTTACTAGTTTTAGTTTTACCAATTTATCCCTTTTTATTAATGGGTTTTGGCTATTTATTTGGGCAATCAAAATTTTTCTTTCCTTTTGGAAAAAGAATGTTAGCAAAAATCGGATTGGGATTTATATTCAATAAAAAAGCCTCATAATTGAGGCTTTTTTTATTTATTTCAAACTAGCTAAGCTTTGTTCTATTGTTGCGATTTTTGCTAATGCATCGGCTTCTTTTTGTTTTTCGTTTGCCAATACTTTCTCGGGAGCGCCATTTACAAATTTTTCATTTGACAATTTTGCTTGTACCGATTTCAAAAATCCTTGAATGTATTTCAACTCTTCGGTCAATTTTGAAATTTCTTCTTCTACGTTGATATTCCCAGAAATTGGTATAAAATATTCATTCGATTTTACTCTAAATGATAAAGCACCATCTACTTTTTCAGAAACATATTCTAATGAAGAAATATTACCTAATTTGGTTACAACTGAATCAAAATAATTAGAAACGTTGTCATTGTTCACGACTTTAAATTCAATACTATCTTTAAAAGGTATGTTTTTATCTTTTCTAATGGTTCTAATTCCTGAAATCACTTCCATCGTGTTTTCAAATTCAGAAATCAAATTGGCATTAAATGGTTTTAATGTTGGCCAAGTTGAAATAATTAGCGCTTCTTCCGGAGTTCTTTCTGCAGTATAATGCCAAATTTCTTCAGTTAAAAATGGCATAAAAGGGTGCAATAATTTCATATTACTTTCCAGCATTTCAATGGCTTTGTCAAAAGTAATTTTATCGATTGGCGCTTGATAAGCGGGTTTTATCATCTCGAGAAACCACGAACAGAAATCGTCCCAAACCAATTTGTAAATACCCATTAAGGCGTCAGAAATTCTGTATTTTTCAAAATTATCTTCGATTTCAACCAAAGTTTGTTGCAATTTCGCTTCGTACCATTCGATTGCAACTTTCGAAGATTCTGGTTGTGGAATAGTATCAGAAACCTCCCAACCTTTTATCAATTTTAAAGCATTCCAAATCTTATTGGTAAATGCTTTTCCTTGGTTGCAAAGTTCTTCATCAAACATGATGTCGTTTCCTGCAGAGGCGCTTAAAAGTAATCCTACACGCACACCATCGGCGCCAAATTTATCGATTAAATCCAAAGGATCAGGAGAGTTTCCTAATGATTTAGACATTTTACGGCGTTGTTTGTCACGAACTAATCCAGTTAAATAAACGTTTGTAAAAGGTTTTTTACCAGTATATTCATAACCTGCAATAATCATTCTTGCTACCCAAAAGAATAAAATATCGGGTCCAGTAACTAAGTCGTTTGTTGGATAGTAATATTTAAAATCCTCACTTTCAGGATCCATGATTCCACCAAAAACTGACATTGGCCAAAGCCATGAGGAGAACCAAGTATCTAAAGCATCTTTATCTTGAGTTAGGTTTTCAATTGTTAATTGGTTGTTATTCGTTTTTTCTTTTGCTAAAACAAATGCTTCCTCAAAAGATTCAGCAACAACATAATCTTCTTTCCCATCACCATAATAATAGGCAGGGATTTGCTGTCCCCACCACAATTGACGAGAAATATTCCAATCGCGGATGTTTTCTAACCAATGTTTGTAGGTATTATCAAACTTCTTAGGATGCAATTTAATTTCGTTATCAACCAGAACCGCTTTTATTGCTGGTTTCACTAAATCTTCCATTTTTAAAAACCACTGATCAGACAATCTCGGTTCAATTACGGCTTTTGTTCTTTCAGAAGTTCCAACTTTATTTATGTGGTTTTCAACTTTAACCAAGTTACCGATTGTAGCTAATTCTTTAGCAATTTCATCACGTACTACAAATCGATCTTTGCCTTGGTAATGCAATCCGTAACTATTCAAACTCGCATCTTCATTGAAAATATCGATAATTTCAAGTTGGTGCTTTTCGCCTAAAGTTTTATCATTTGTATCGTGAGCTGGAGTAACTTTCAAGCAACCAGTTCCAAATTCAACGTCTACATATTCGTCTTGAATAATAGGAATTACCCTTCCGCAAATAGGTACAATAGCGTGCTTACCTTTTAAGTGAGAGAATCGTTCGTCATTTGGATTGATGCAAATTGCGGAATCTCCAAATATAGTTTCTGGTCGGGTTGTAGCAACGGTAACAAAATCAGAGCTTCCTTGAATTTCGTATTTTATGTAAAATAATTTCCCTTGTTGTTCTTCAAAGATAACCTCTTCGTCAGAAAGTGTAGTTTTTGCTTCTGGATCCCAATTTACCATTCTGAAACCACGATAGATTAAGCCTTTTTTATGTAAATCGACGAAAGAACGAATTACAGAAGCTGACATGTCAGGATCCATAGTAAATTTTGTTCTCTCCCAATCGCAAGATGCTCCTAATTTTTTTAATTGATCTAGGATTACACCTCCATATTTATCGGTCCATTCCCAAGCGTGAGCTAAAAATTCTTGACGTGTCAAATCGTCTTTATTAATTCCCTCGGCTTTTAGTTTTGCAACTACTTTTGCTTCGGTAGCAATTGATGCGTGATCGGTTCCTGGCACCCAACAAGCGTTAAATCCTTTAAGTCTGGCTCTACGGATTAATACGTCTTGAATGGTATTGTTTAGCATGTGACCCATGTGAAGCACCCCAGTAACATTGGGAGGTGGAATAACTATTGTATAAGGAGTTCTGTGGTCGGGTGTAGAATGAAAATAGTTGTTTTTCATCCAGTAATCGTACCATTTATCTTCGATGGTTTTTGCGTCAAATTGCGATGGAATCGTCATTATAATATGTATTCGTTATTTCTGATTTTTTTTTAAACTATTCCAAACAAAAAAATGATTAAAATAGTAGCCCTGATGGTAGAGAAAATAATTCGCTTTTTAGCGAATATTGAAACGAACAGCAGGAAAATGAATTACTGAAAAAGCCAAAATATTCGCTCCAAAATAATGGAAAATACAAATTGGTCTGTTTTTTGTAATTGCTACAAAAGTAAATAATTATGAACACTATAAAAAGGGAAATAAAAATTTGTGTGATTAAATAAAAGAAAGTATATTTACTTGTACTAATTTAATACTGATTAGATGAAAAAAACAATCTTACTATTAGCCTTTATTGCCTTTACTACTTTTGGATTTGCTCAGAGTGGCGCTAAAATTGAATTTTTAAATAAAGACAATACCATTGATTATGGAACTGTGAGCAAAGATTCAGACAGTGGACTTCGCACTTTTGAATTTAAAAACACTGGCGATGCTCCATTAATCATTTCAAATGTACAGTCAACGTGCGGATGTACTGTTCCAACCAAACCCACAGAACCGATTATGCCTGGTATGACTGGAAAAATAGATGTAAAATACAATATGAATCCGGGACCAATTCGTAAAACAATTACGGTTGAATCGAATGCTATAAATGTGGAAGGTGGAAAAATTGCACTGAAAATCAAAGGAGAAGTAATTGTAAAACCGGAAGTTAATGTCTTAGAAAAGAAAAAAACATTACCAAGTCAATAATATTTCCCCAAAAATATAAGCGCTTCAATTGAGGCGCTTTTTTTATATAAAGTTTACAAAATTGTCTATATTTTTTAAAATAAATATTGCAAATTTGCATTTCAAAACTAACTATTATGCCTAAAGTTTCAAATAAAGGAATTCAAATGCCGGAATCACCAATTCGTAAATTGGTGCCTTATGCGGAAATTGCGAAAAAGAAAGGTCACAAAGTGTACCATTTGAACATTGGTCAACCGGATATTAAAACACCTGAAGTGGCTATGAATTCGATAAAAAATCTTGATATTAAGGTTTTAGAATACAGTCATTCAGCAGGATTTGAAAGTTATAGAACAAAGTTGTCTCAATTTTATAAAAACACAGGTTTACCAATTGATGTTGCCGATATAATTATAACCACTGGAGGATCAGAAGCGTTGCTATTTGCTATGGGTAGTACAATGGATTTTGGTGATGAAGTGATAATTCCTGAGCCATTTTATGCAAATTATAATGGTTTTTCAACTGCTTCAGGAGTAAAAGTAGTTCCAGTAATTTCGTCAATTGACACTGGATTTGCTTTGCCACCTATTGCTGATTTTGAAAGATTAATAACTCCTAAAACTAAGGCTATATTAATATGTAATCCTGGAAATCCAACCGGTTATTTGTATTCTAAGGAAGAGATCATGCAATTGGCAGCTTTGGTTAAGAAGCACGATTTATTTTTAATTGCTGATGAGGTTTACAGAGAATTCACTTATGATGGTGACGTTCACTATTCGGTGATGAATATTCCTGGATTAGAAGAAAATGCTATTATGATTGATTCCGTTTCAAAACGTTATAGCATGTGTGGCGCAAGAATTGGTTGCATTGTTTCAAAAAATAAAGAGTTAATGGCAACGGCGATGAAATTTGCACAAGCAAGATTGAGTCCGCCAACATTTGCTCAAATTGCGAGTGAAGCAGCTTTAGACACCCCTCAAAGTTATTTTGATGAGGTGATCACTGAATATAGAAGTCGTAGAGACACTTTAGTTGAGGAATTAAATAAAATAGATGGAGTCGTGGTGAGCAAGCCAAAAGGTGCTTTTTATTGTATTGCGCAATTGCCAATTGACAATGCCGATAAATTTGCACAATGGATGTTGGAATCCTATGATTTAAATAAAGAAACCGTTATGGTTGCACCAGCTGCGGGATTTTATTCTACGCCAGGCGTTGGATTAAATGAAGTTAGAATTGCTTATGTATTGAATGAAGAAGACTTGATTCGCTCCGTAGAAATATTAAAAAATGCTATTGCAGCTTATAATTCTAAATAGAATTCAAACATAAAAAGTAATAAAACTTCGTTAATGTATTTATTAACGAAGTTTTTTTATTTATTTTTATCAAAATTAATGATTTAGACATTTACTATGAAAATCAGATTTTCTTTATTGGTATTTTTGTTTTTTTCTTCGCTTTGCTACTCTCAATTTGATAATGGGAATAAAGCGTTGCAAATCTCACCGATTAAGAATACTACAATTCCAAAACCGAAGCCTTCACCCTCAAAATTCAGTCCTGTTTCGCCAATAACCCCTAATTTTAAAGATGTACCGGTAATTAAAGAACCAGAAATTATTTTTCAAAAAATAGGAGGATCTAAACCTATAGATCTTTCTATGAAAAGTGATTTTGTGAATCCAGGGGCTATTTATCTAGAGAAAATGAATAAAAATAGCGATGGGGAAGTAACACAAGAATTTAGAAGAAATCAGAATTTAGGTGATTTCAAAACCAAATCTTTATTTGTAAAAATTTTATGTCGTGACAACCAATTTGTTGATGGTGACCGAGTTAGAATTTATATAAATGATTTAATTATCCAGGAGAATATTTTATTAGTTGGTGATTATCAATCTTTTGAATTCACATTAAAAAACGGCTTTAATAAAATAGATATTGAAGCAATAAATCAAGGTTCTTCTGGGCCAAACACAGCTGAATTCCAGGTTTTTGATGACAAAGGCGCATCTATTTCTGCGAATCAATGGAATCTCTCCACTGGTTTTAAAGCTACAATTGTTATTGTAAAAGAATAACCTATCGTTTTTCTAAAAGCACTACATTTTCAACGTGATGGGTTTGCGGAAACATATCTACTGGTCGAACTCTTGTTACCTTGTATTTCTCGTCCATCAAAGCTAAATCTCTGGCTTGTGTAGCTGAATTACTACTTACATAAACTAGTTTTTGAGGTTCAATTTTTAATATTTGTTCAATCACATCTTTATGCATTCCATCTCTTGGTGGATCGGTAATTATCACATCTGGTTTCCCGTGATTCGCTATAAAAGCTTCATTGAAAACGACTTTCATATCTCCTACGAAAAACTCACAATTGGTAATTTCGTTTCTTTTGGCATTTGCTTTAGCATCTTCAATTGCTTCAGGAACACTTTCTACACCAATTACTTTTTTAGCTTTATTAGATACAAATTGAGCAATAGTTCCTGTTCCTGTATATAAATCGTAAACAATTTCATTTCCAGTTAATCCTGCAAAATCCCTTGTTATTTTATACAATTCATAGGCTTGGTCAGAGTTGGTTTGGTAAAATGATTTCGCATTAATGCTAAATTTCAAACCTTCCATTTCTTCTAAAATATAGTCTCGTCCTTTGTATAATTTTATATTTGTATCGTATAATGTGTCGTTCGCTTTACTGTTAATTACGTATTGTAATGAAGTAATTTGAGGAAATTTCTCATACAAATGATCCAATAGTAATTCACGATTTTGTTTGTCATCTTCAAAAAACTGAATTAAAACCATGATTTCTCCTGTAGATGCAGTTCTTAACATCAGCGTTCTCAAAAATCCTTCATGACTTCTGGGATTAAAGAAAGTAAGGTTGTTTTGGTTGGCAAATTCTCTAATTTCGTTACGAATAGCATTTGAAGGATCTTCTTGAAGGTGACATTTATTAATATCTAATATTTTGTCCCACATTTTTGGAATATGAAATCCAAGTGCATTTCTATTTCCTAATTCGTCTTGGCTTTCTATTTCATCCTGAGTCAACCAACGGCTGTTTGAAAAACCAAATTCCATTTTATTTCTATAGAAAAACTGTTTTTCAGATCCTAAAATTGGTTCAAATTCAGGAAGTTCAATTTTTCCAATTCTCTGCAAATGATTTTTCACTTCATTTTGCTTGTAGAATAATTGTTGGCTGTATTTCATATTTTGCCATTTGCAACCACCACAAACACCAAAATGCTCACAAACAGGCTCAATTCTGTGTTCTGAAAACTCATGAAATCGCACCGCTTTCCCTTCGTAGTAAGCTTTTCTTTTCTTTAATGTTTGAATATCAACTACGTCACCAGGAACAACATTAGGAATAAAGATAACTTTTCCATCAGGAGCTTTTGCAACTGAAACGCCTTTAGCACCTGCATCAAGGACTTTTATATGATCGAATACGATTTTATTTGTGATTTTTCTTGCCATAGCGCAAAAATAAGTTTTTATAAATCCAAAAATTGAAAATTGTGATATTTTTTTTAAAATGCTATTATCGAATTGTTGCAAAAATCAAAATCCCTCAAAAACTCCCAAACCAAATAATGCAAAATCGTATTTCACAGGATCTTTAGGGTCGTAAATTCTAAGTTTTGTATCGAGTTCAAATAGTGCTTTCCCATCATTTTGAGTTCTTTGTAAAATGCCTAATTTTCGGGCAACATTTCCAGAATGCACGTCTAAAGGGCAGGAAAGTTGGGACGGTGATATTGACTTCCAAATTCCTAAATCGACGCCTTTATTGTCTTGACGAATCATCCAACGAAGAAACATATTGATTCTTTTTGCTGCAGAATTTCCCATAGGATCTGAAATGTGCTTTTCTGTTCTTGATAAATGTGGCAATTCGAAAAACACTTTTTTGAACTCTGAAATGGAAGTTTGCATCGCTCTTGAATCATTATTTAATTGTCCCTTGTAAAAAACAGCTTCTAAACCGTTATGGTTTGTATAGATGTTTCTAAGACTCGTAATAAAATACTGAAAATCCAAACTATTATAAGTTCTATGGACAAAAGATTCCAATCGTTCCAAATCATTCTCGGTATGCGACATCACAAAATCGAATGGAGTATTTCCCATCAAATCCATCATTCGATGCGAATTTTTAATAATCATTTTCCGATTTCCCCAAGCAATTGTAGCACTTAAAAACCCTGCAATTTCAATGTCTTCTTTTTGTGAAAACAAATGCGGAATCTGAATGGGGTCACTTTCAATAAAATTCGGATTGTTATACAATTCGACTTTTTCGTCAAGAAAAGATTTAATTTCGTTTGCTGTCATTTTATAGTTGAAACCCTATAAATGGTTACTAATTTGCCCGTCAACCATAACCAATTTTCTATCGGCCATGTTGGCTAATTCTTCGTTGTGGGTAACAATCACAAAGGTTTGACCAAATTCATCACGCAATTTAAAAAACAATTGGTGTAAATTCTCTGCAGATGCGGTATCTAAATTCCCTGAAGGTTCATCAGCAAAAATAATAGAAGGCTTGTTTATTAAAGCTCTTGCAACTGCTACGCGCTGTTGTTCACCGCCTGAAAGTTCATTTGGTTTGTGATTAATACGTTGTGAAAGTCCTAAATAATCTAATAATTTCTTCGCTTCAATTTCCGTTTCTTGCTTTGATTTATTAGCTATAAATGCAGGAATACATACATTTTCTAATGCAGTAAATTCCGGTAGTAATTGATGAAATTGGAAGATAAATCCTAAGTTTAAATTTCGAAATTTAGACAACTCTTTATCGTTCATGGATAGAACGTTTTGACCGTTAATTATCAATTCTGATACTTGGTCTTCAGCAGATTTACTAGAATTGGGTTTGTCTAATGTTCCTAATATTTGCAAAAGCGTGGTTTTTCCTGCTCCTGATGAACCAACAATCGATACGATTTCCCCTTTTTTAATATGCAAATCAACCCCTTTTAATACTTGGAGTTGGTCGTAATATTTGTATATTTTTTTTGCTTCTATCATATTGATTCTGTTTTCACAAAGTAACAAAGATTTTCACGATTATTGAAAATAACAAGGAATAAAATTATCTCACAAATTATAATATTTAGTTAATTGCCAATCGATAGCTTCTTATTCTTGATAAATTTGTAAAAACATAAATTATGAAAAAGAAAATCAGTATTCTATTATCCATGTTAGCTTTTTCGTGTCAGTCAAAAGAAAAAGTCCAAGATTTACCTCATTTTAAACCCAACAAACCAATGGAAATTCAAGATAAATTAGAAGTTGCAACATTTGCAGGTGGTTGTTTTTGGTGCACCGAAGCCGTATTTTTAGAATTAGAGGGTGTAAAAACGGTGACTTCAGGATACATTGGTGGAACCACAGTAAATCCATCGTATTCTGATATTTGTAGGGGAGATACCGGTCACGCTGAAGCAATCCAAATTACATTTGACCCAAATACAATCTCTTTTGGAGAACTTCTAGAAGTATTTTTTGCCACTCATGATCCTACCACATTAAACCGTCAAGGAAATGATACGGGAACGCAGTACAGAAGTGAAATTTTCTATCATAATGCAAACCAAAAGAAAATTTCTGAAGACTATATTGCCTTATTAACGAAAGAAAATACTTTTGGAAAGCCTATTGTAACAGTAATTTCTGAAGCTTCAAAATTCTATGATGCGGAAGATTACCACCAAAATTATTACAATCAAAATCAGTCTCAAGGATATTGTAGTTATGTAATTACGCCCAAAGTAGACAAAGTTAGAAAGCTATTCAAAGACAAACTCAAGAAATAATTTTTTCTAATTAACAAAAAAGCCACTCGAAAGTGGCTTTTTTTATTTCTTGTTTTTCGACATTTTCATATTTAAAACTTCCACCAAAAGGGAGAACGAAATCGCAAAATATAGATATCCTTTAGGAACTACATCTACGTGGTTCCCGAAAAAGGAGGCGTTTGACAAATGTGCCGCTTCAGTAACTAGCATAAAACCAATTAATATTAAAAAGGTAAGCCCTAATATTTGAATTGTAGGATGCTTGTTCACGAAAATTCCAACAGGAACAGCAAATTGCATCATAATAAATACTGAAATCACAACCGCAGTCACCATTATATAAATTGCACCTGGAACGCCATTTGTCATTCCCACAGCGGTTAAAATACTATCAAACGAAAATACTAAATCGATTAACATAATTTGCAATAAAACTCTTGAAAATCTCTTAGCAGCTGATTTTCCAAGTTCCTTTTCTTCAACTCCTTTTTCTTCAATTTTTTCACGAATTTCCGTGGTACTTTTATACAATAAAAACAAACCTCCAAATAATAATATCAAACTCTGACCGGTTATTTGAGCTGAAAACCAACTTAAATCAATAGTAAACCATGCCTCTTTCATTGCTATCAATAACGAAATTCCCATTAATAAAGCGATTCGTAAAAACATTGCTAAAAACAAACCGATTTGTGTTGCCTTTTTACGTTTTTCTTCCGGTAACTTTCCTGTTGCAATAGAAATGAAAATAATATTGTCAATTCCTAGTACAATTTCTAAAAAAGTCAATATTAATAAGGCTATACAAGCACTTGGGTTTAAAAAAACTTCCATTTAGATACGTATAATTTATTGTTTTACGGCAATTCCTTTTTGCTTTTCGTCACTGCCAATAATTCCAAATTCAAAGGTATAAGAATTTTCCGTAGTTGACACTATTTTCATGCTAATTGCTTTTTTTTCTTTAATATTTTTTGGGTGTAATTTTTGTAAAACAAATTCGCAATCGTTCACCCATCGCACTGTTGCCGTGTCGGTTTTACCTTCATAAGTTTCTATTTGCATCGTCTCGGTACGCTCAAATATTGTCGTTTTCTTAACGCCGTTTACTACATAATCAAACTGAAATTTGCCTGTTTTGAAGTCTTTACAATTTCTTTCTACATCATAACACGAAGTCAAAATCAGTAGAGAGAAGAATAAAATTATTTTTTTCATTTCTTATTTTTATTTGAAGCTTTATCCTGCTATCATTCCAAATCCTCGCTAAAAAGCTCGGGATTTTCCCTTCTATCAGGGCTAGTTACTCTATTTTAATATCGTATTTATCTAATAATCCAACGATTCCCAAACTTGAAAATTTTGCTTTTCGCATCGGATTAAACTCTGGATCAATCTTATAGTTTTGCGCTAAAGTAAAATCAGCACCAGCCAATTGCGTGTCGTTAAAAATGGCTCCGTCAAGATTACTATTTTCAAACACTGAATTGGATAAATTGGCTCCTATAAAGGTAACTTCCTTTAATGATGAATTCATAAAATTTGTTTTCAGCATTTTTTTATTGGCAAACGAAGCATAATCCAAAACACATTCTTCAAAACTCACGTTAAATAAAAAATCATCACATTCATTGAACTGAATTCCAAGCAATTTACAATTGATGAAATCCACTGTTTTTAAACCGGATCCTTTTAATTTGGTCATAGAAAGATTGCAGTCGTAAAATTCACAATCCATAAAGGTATTGTTTGAAAAATCGCTATTTGAAAAATCACAATTTTTAAAAACGCAGCCTTCAAACTCCCGATTGTTAATCCTACTATTTATAGAAATGACTTTTTCAAAAGTCTTATTGATGTGAATTAAGGCGTCCATTATTTATTAAAAAGGCTTTTCATTATTGTATTTAAACCTTTAAAAAGCATAACCATTGCGATAATACAAATACCGATTCCAATTGCCAAAATCAAATAAAATAAAGGTTGTAATTTATTTATAAAAGCAAAATGAATTACTGCCGGACCAATGAATAAGCAGGGTAGGGAAATGGTAATGTATTTTATGCCTTTGCTTAAAACCTCTTTATTGGTACTCATAATTATTTGTTTTCATTGTTATAATGATCAACTGCTTTTCTCACACTTCCATATTTGGCTAACAATTCAGCTCCCTTTTCATAGGTTACTGGAATTTCACCCATAATCATTTTTACACCACGATCTACAAGTTTGCTATTACTCAATTGCATGTCCACCATTTTATTTCCTTTTACTTTTCCCAACTGAATCATTGTGGCTGTAGAAATCATGTTTAGCACTAATTTTTGTGCGGTTCCAGCTTTCATTCGAGAGCTTCCAGTTACAAATTCAGGTCCAACAATTACTTCAATTGGAAATTGTGCCGTTTGCGAAAGCGGGCTTCCTGCATTACAAGAAATAGAACCCGTAATTATATTTTTTTCATTGCATGCTTTCAAACCTCCAATAACGTAAGGAGTTGTTCCCGAAGCTGCAATTCCAACAACCACATCATTTTCTGAGATATTTTCTGCTTGAAGGTCAATCCAAGCTTGTGTTGGGTTGTCTTCTGCATTTTCAACAGCTCTTCTGATGGCTTTATCGCCACCAGCAATTATTCCATTTACCAAATCAAAAGGAACTCCAAATGTTGGCGGACATTCTGAGGCATCTACAATTCCTAATCTTCCAGAAGTTCCAGCGCCGATATAAAATAATCGTCCTCCAAGTTTCATTTTGTCTACTATTTGAGCTACTAATTCTGTTATTTGTGGCAATGCTTTTTCAACTGCCAAAGGAACTGTTTGGTCTTCTTGATTGATATTGTGCAACAATTCTTCAACCGACATTTTTTCTAAATGTTCGTATTTTGAAGATTGTTCGGTGGTTTTAATAAAGGTCATTTTCTAGATTCAATGATTTAAGTTCAAAGTTACAAAGATTTTATGGAAAGCACTATTGTTAATTTGAGCATTTTTTATTGCGTGAGGGATAGAAGTGGAAAGCCCACAGGCAAGTGGAGTAAAACGCAACTTGGCGAGGACTTGCAGCGAATAGCCCGACCGAGTTTAATGAAAATGCTCTTGAACCTCGAAATGTTTTAAACGAGGGCACGCCCAAATTATATAAAATAGGCAATTGCTATTCCGAGAACAATCATGGAAATTTTAGCAATATTGAATTTGTGCCCTTCGCTACTTTCAAAAATAATTGTAGACGAAATGTGGAATAATATACCAATAACTACGGCCGTTATTTCGGTGTAATAGTTATTTATTAAGGGTAAAATTTCTGAAGCTAAAGTTCCTAAAGGAGTCATGATTGCAAAGAAAACCATGAATAAAAACAACGCTTTTTTGTTTAATTCGGCATTTATAAAAAAGGTGGTTAATATTATTGCAATTGGAAAATGATGAATGGCAATTCCCAAAGCCAATTTATGTTGGTGACCCACAGGAAATCCTTCTAAAAATGCGTGAATACACAAACTAATAAAAAGAAGCCAAGGCATTTTTTGTAATTTATCATGACCGTGAACGTGTCCGTGTTCGGCACCTTTTGAGAAAAATTCTAAGACGATTTGAAATAAAATTCCAAGCATTATATACAATCCAATACTTGAATTATTTGTCACATAAAGCTCTGGAAGCAAATGCATTACTGTTAGCGATAATAAAAAAGAACCGCTAAATGCTAAAAGTAATTTCAGATTTTTTTTAGCTTTTGGCTTAATAAATAATGCAAAAGCATATCCGATTAATACAGAAAATAGAGGTAGTAAAAATGGAAAATAGGCACTCATTATTTAAATATCAATATTAATCTTTCACTTTCTAGTTTGTGGAATTTTTTCAGTTTGTAATCACCGAAAACATCAAGTAAATAAATACCTGCTTTTTCCATCATAGTTTCAAAATCTCCGAGAGTTATTGCTTTCACCTTTTCTGTAAAATGATATTTTTGACCTTGGTCTTCAAAATCAATTTCCTTGTAGATGAAGCCATCTTTTAAATATCTTTTGATATGAAATTCGATTTCATCAACAAATTTTACTTCTTCCGGTACTAAGTTTGCCAATACATTGTGTACATTCATGAAGTCGATTACGGCAAATCCATATTCCGAAATGCTATCTCTTATTGCTTTGAGCGTGGTAAAATTATCTTCGTCATTTTCAAAATATCCAAAACTTGTGAATAAGTTAAAAATGGCATCAAATTTTTCATCAAACGGAATTCGCATATCGTGTTCAATGAATTTTAGCGTTTCATTTTCGTTAAGTGAAGCTATGGCGATGCTATTTGAGGACAAATCTGCTCCTGTTACCTGAAAGCCCATTTGATTTAAATAAATTGAATGACGACCTTTTCCGCAAGCTAGATCTAATATTTTAGCATCTTCAGGAAGGTTTAAGTAATGAACTATGTTGTCCATAAACAATTGTGCCTCCATTTCATCACGCTCCTTGTAGAGCACATGGTAATAGGGAGAATCAAACCATGAAGCAAACCAATTACTGGTTTTTAATGGTGAATTTTGTTCCATTTGTTTATTTGAATCCGACATTATCTTATTTCAATTAATTAAAGTCGAGCAAATTTAGTGTATTTTTGCAACGAATACTTGATTTTATAATGGAAAATAATTTTAAAATGATTGCCAAAACCTTTTTTGGTTTTGAAGAAATTCTGGCAAATGAGCTAAAAATGCTTGGTGCTCAGGATGTTGAGCAAGGTGTTAGAATGGTAAGTTTTAAAGGAGATAAAGGTTTTATGTACAAAGCCAATTTGTCTTTAAGAACTGCTTTGAAAATTCTAAAACCGATTTATTTTTTTAAAGCTACCAATGAAAGTCAATTATACAAAGGGGTTCAAGGGATAAATTGGTCTAAGTTTATTAGTGCCAATCAAACTTTTGTAATCGATGCAACGGTGCATTCAACGCATTTTAATCATTCGGAGTTTATTTCTCAAAAATGTAAAGATGCAATTGTAGATCAATTTCGCGAGAGAACAGGGCAGAGGCCAAGTATTGATAAAGCACACCCCGATTTAAGAATAAATATTCATATTGATAAAGATCAAGTTTCGGTGGCATTGGATACTTCTGGGAATTCATTGCACCAAAGAGGGTATCGTTCAGCGACGAATATAGCTCCAATAAATGAAGTTTTAGCTGCTGGAATACTATTATTATCAGGTTGGGACGGTCAAAGTGATTTTTTGGACCCTATGTGTGGTTCGGGAACTTTTCTCGCTGAAGCTGCTATGATTGCTTGTAATATCCCTGCAAACATCAATAGAAAAGAATTTGCTTTTGAAAAATGGAACGATTGGGATAATGATCTTTTTGATATGATTATGGATTCCTTATTGAAGAAAGTTCGAGAATTTCATTATACGATTAAAGGCTATGATAAAGCGCCAAGTGCGGTTAGTAAAGCAAAAGAAAATATAAAAAACGCCAATTTAGAGGAATACATTACCATTCAAGAAAAGAACTTTTTTGAAACGGAAAAGACTTCTGAGGGCAAGTTGCACATCGTTTTTAATCCTCCTTATGACGAACGTTTGGATATTCACATGGAAGAATTCTATAAGAATATTGGCGATACTTTGAAGAAAAATTATCCTGGGACCAATGCTTGGTTTATAACAGGAAACTTAGAGGCATTGAAATTTGTGGGACTAAAACCATCAAGAAAAATCAAGTTGTTTAACGCAAGTATTGAAGCTAGATTAGTGAAGTACGAAATGTATGAAGGTAGTAAAAGAACAAAATTTCAAGTGATTGAAAATCCAACTGATTAAATTTATAATTATGACTAAGTTACAAGTTAAAGCTTTCGTATTCCAATTGTTATGTTTTGCAGTTTTGTTTATTTTGTTTAGAATTTTACTAGATAAATATTCAAATTTGACTGGATTATGGGTTCCAATTACATCATTTGTTGTCAGTACAATATTGTCACCTAAATTTCAAGCAGTTAAAACAAACGATGGTGAAAAGCTATTTATGAAATGGTTATTCCTAAAAGGAATTAAGGAAATTAAGTAATTACTTTTTCTTTTTAGGGCCTGTCTTTGCAGTAGATTTTGTTTTATACAAAGGTAAGAAGTAGGAAACTGTATAATTAAAACCAACTCCAAAATCTCCATTGTATGTTCTGTTGAAGCCTGGAATATACAAATTGTCAAAATTATCAGGTTTTGTATTGGTAAGTAGTCGGTTTGCTCTTACACTAAATCCTAAATAAATATTTTTTAAGACTTCTGCTTTTAATCCCAATACAACTTCAATCCATTGGGAAGTTAATCCGTTGTATTTTTCTCCAGAAATTACAGTTGGAGCTTCAGGAAAATAAGTTGACGTGTTATAGATGGTGTAGGAATTTAAAGTTTGGCTGAAAGTACTTGCGCCATATCGCATACCTAAATAAATCATATTTCGCATGTCAAGCCAATTTTCATAGGAATTGTAATCGAAACCAACTTTTAGATACGTTCCTTGTGTTGTAAAGCTTAACCTACTATCTTCAACTGTTGTATTTTCATTTCCTAATTCACCAGCTAAGTAATAATTTTTTGTTACTCGGTAATCACCAACAAATTCGATTCCTTTGTAATTTTTATCGTAAAAAGATTGAACTAATTTTGAAATATCAGCTCCAAATCGGACGCCGTATTTTTCAATTTTAGCTTGAATACTATCTGTTTTTTTGTTTTGAGCAATCATAACAAATGACGTCAAAATCAGTAGTATACTAAAAGTAAATTTTGACATGTATTTCATTTTCAGATGTTATATTTGAAGTAGCAATTATCACATTTTGAATCCAATACCCGTCAGGAATTGAAGTTTCAGTTTTAATAAATGGCGTTGTTGGATTAAGAGTAAAATTGGTTTTAAATCCACACGCTCTAGAAACAAATAGATTTTGTCTTGAGTAATTAAATTGAAGAAAATCTTCGTTATCAATTGCAGCATCAGTACTATTCAAAATAAAACTATATTTGGTAAGATCTAGATTTGTTTTTAAAGGAATCTTGATTTTGCTTGTTCCATTAAATACTATACTCGTTGTAGTATTTATTTCTTTAATAGCTAAATTGGTAACATTTTTTTTAACTGTAGGATTTAGAATGTCATAAAATTCAATTATCAGTTTTGGAGTAGTAGCAGTATTAGCATCACAAATGTCATCCTTTTCGCAGCTTGAAAAAGTAACAGTAAGTAAACAGATAAAAAGAAGTTGTATCTTTTTCATTTAGAGTATTGAATTTGTTTTATACGAATTATTCCTTCTTTAAAGCTTCCTCGTATTTTTCTCCAACTATTTTCCAATTGATAATAGTGAAAAAGGCATCAATATAGTTTTTGCGAGAGTTTTGATATTCTATATAATATGCATGTTCCCAAACATCAAGAGCTAAAATTGGTTTTCCTGGAACTTCTGCTCTTGGCATTAATGGATTGTCTTGATTTGCGGTTGTAGTTACCTTCAATTTTCCGGAGCTATCAACAATCAACCAAGCCCATCCAGATCCAAAAACCCTATTTGCAGCGTTTTTAAACTGGTTTTTAAATCCGTCTATAGAACCAAAATCTCTATTTATGGCAATTGCTAGAGTATCTTTTGGTTGGCTTCCTGATTTTGGTCCAATACATTCAAAAAACAACGAATGATTATAATATCCACCAGCATTATTTCTAATATTCAAACTATCAGGTATAGATTTTGCTAATATCTCTTCGATTGATAAGTCCTCAAAATCGGTATCTTTAATCGCTTTATTCAAGCTATTGGTGTAATTTAAATAGTGTTTGGAGTAATGTAATTGCATCGTTCCTGCCTCAATTTCTGGAGAAATAGCGTCATAAGCATAAGGTAATTTTACTAGTTCAAAAGCACCATCATTTGCTTCAACATCATTTGGGGAACCAATTGTAAATTTTTCCTCTGCCGTTGGTAAAGGTACTTCAACAACTTCGGTGAGTTTTTTGTTATTGCAAGAAATTACTAGGGTAAGTAATGAAAAACACAGTATGTAAAATTTTGCCTTTTTCATGATAAGTTTATTTTTTGTGTAATGATAATATATTTTGAATATACAATTCTTTAGCTTCTTCAATTGACAAATGACTAATTTGCATCCAAGCATTGGTTTTAAAGGCATTTCTTAAATCAAAATTTGAATTAGGAATTCCATTTGCAGTCCCAAATGTAGCCTGTTTGTAATAGGCGTATAATCGTAATTGTACATCTTGAGGCAATGAATCCTGTGACATATTTGAAGCTATTTCTACTGCTTCAGCAAATCTGGTTTCTAAGTCTCTTTCGTCCATTTATTATTTTATTGCAATTATTGTTTTACCTCCAACTGCTTTTTCATTAAGTTTTACATTAATTTCTGTCCCCAAAGGCAAGAATAAATCAACTCTTGATCCAAATTTAATAAACCCTGCATCGGTACCTTGAACTACTTGCGTTCCTTCTTCTGCATAATTTACAATTCTCTTAGCTAAAGCTCCAGCTATTTGACGGTATAAAATTTCGCCAAACACTTTGTTTTCAACTACAATTGTAGTTCTTTCATTTTCTTCACTTGCTTTTGGATGCCAAGCAACTAAAAATTTACCAGGATGGTATTTACTAAATTTTACTAAACCATTTACTGGATATCTTGTAACGTGAACGTTTATTGGCGACATGAAAATGGATACTTGCATGCGCTTGTCTTTAAAATACTCTCCTTCAAATACTTCTTCAATTACAACTACTTTTCCGTCAACCGGCGCGATAATATGATTGTCATTTATAGCTACATTTCTAACAGGATTTCTGAAGAATTGTAAAATAATAATTAGAAATAAAAGCACTAAAATTTCAACTGTTTTTTGCAACCAAATAGTTGTTATAAATGTATCTGCTAATAATAATAATGCTACAGTTAATGTAGTTGAAAACAATATGATTTTTCCGCCTTCTTTATGAAACATAATATAAAATTTTATAAAATAAAAATATGAATGGTGCTACAAATATAACACTATCTAATCGATCTAAAACACCACCATGACCTGGCATTATTTTTCCACTGTCTTTAACACCAGCGATTCGTTTGAATTTAGATTCAATTAAATCGCCAATAGTTCCAATAACTCCAACAATTGCTGCAATTATCATCCAAATTAATATGGATTTATCACTAAATTGAGCCGATGGTTTAATTAAATACATTGAAATTAAATACCCTGCAAATATCGCAAAAATCAATCCTCCAAAAAAACCTTCTATTGTTTTTTTGGGGGATATTTTTTCAAATAATTTATGTTTCCCCATCGATTTACCTACAATGTAAGCAAAAGTGTCGTTCGTCCAGATCAATATAAATAAACCGATAATTATCTTTGGATTGTAATCATTAACACCAAATGAAATTTTAGTTATGAAGACAAATGGTAAAGTAATGTAACCTAATAAATAAAGGTACTTTGATAAAGTACTGACTGATTGAATATTATTATCAAATAAAAATACAATACACTTTATCGATATTAGTAGGGTAGAAGAAAGTAATATAATATCTAACGTTTGAATTTCTGACGATTTACTTTCGTTATAGTTGCTAAAAAAAGTAACCAAAACATATAAAGAAGTACCTGCTACAACAGGAATTAATTTATCGACTTGAATTAAGTTGCAAAATTCAAATAAAGAGATAATTAGGAATACTCCAAACAAAATTAAAAAACTTTCAGTTGAATAAAGAATCGAAGCAAGTAATAAAAGTATGTAAACAGCTCCTGAAATTGCTCTTTTTAGAGTTTCATCCATTTTATAAATCCTCTAGAAGCAATAAATAAAGATTCTTTGCTGAACTTCCATAATGTAAAAAGTCATCTTCTTTAACTTTTTCAAAATACTTAATTGTAGTTATATTGGTAGGATAGTTCTTAAGGTATTTATTTTTTATCATTCGAAGTCCATCACTAGTGCTTTCAACAATTTGACTTGTTGTAGCGTAAATAATGATGTTTGTAGGCAATTCGTTCGGTTTGTTTTGTTTAATTTGACTTGATGAAAATAAGATAGACCCTTCTTCTGCAATTAAATTTTCACATGTAGCAAATAAAAATTTTGGATTAGAAGGTTGATCGTAACTAAGTTTGTTTTCATCTAAGATGCTATACAAACCTGAATCAAAGCACAAAACTTCCGATTCAAACCAGTCATTCTCTTCTAAAATATTTTCAAACTGTTCTTTAATTTCAGAAAGATTCTCACAATACAAGAATTTCCCTCCATTTTTCTTGAAGTTAAAAGTGAATCTTTCGTCAATAGGTAAGGATAGATCTGATCCTGAGCGATTGAATTCACTAATGTTATCCTCATTTGAGGATTCTTCACTAGAACCAAAAAATTTTCTAAAAAGACTCATAACTATTCCTGAAATATTAGGTTTGTTTTAACAAAACATTCAAAGATAAAAAAAATCTTAATTCAAATATGATTTTTGAATTAAGATTTTTAAATTTTTATAATATTTATAAATTATTCAGGAGTTTCTTCCGAAATTTCTTCTGAAATTATTGGATCAAATGGTCGTTTTCCAAATATTGCTTCCAAATCATCTTTGAAAATAACTTCTTTTTCAATTAAAATATCAGCTAACTTATTCAATTTATCTTTATTTTCAGATAAAATACTTATTGCTCTTTGGTACTGACTTTCAATTAATGTTGAAATTTCTTTATCAATTACCATTGCAGTATCTTCCGAATAAGGTTTTGAAAAGCTATATTCACTCTGACCCGTAGAATCGTAGTAAGTAATATTTCCAAGTTTGTCATTCAATCCATAAACGGTCACCATTGCTCTTGCTTGTTTGGTAACTTTTTCTAAATCGCTTAATGCTCCAGTAGAAATTCGATCAAAAACTACTTTTTCTGCAGCACGTCCACCCATGGTAGCGCACATTTCATCTAGCATTTGCTCTGTGCGAACAATTAAACGCTCTTCAGGCAAATACCAAGCAGCACCTAAACTTTGACCTCTAGGAACAATAGTTACTTTGATTAATGGCGCGGCATGTTCTAGCATCCAACTTACCGTTGCGTGACCCGCTTCATGAACAGCAATTGCTCTTTTTTCATCTGGGGTAACTATTTTATTTTTCTTTTCTAGTCCACCAACAATTCTATCCACGGCATCAAGAAAATCTTGTTTGTCAACAGCTGTTTTGTTGTTTCTTGCAGCGATTAATGCCGCTTCGTTACATACATTAGCAATATCAGCACCAGAAAATCCTGGAGTTTGTTTCGCTAAGAAGTCGGTGTCTAATCCTTCCACTTTTTTCAATGGCGCAAGGTGAACTTCAAATATTTCTTTTCGTTCTCTGATGTCTGGTAAATCAACAAATATTTGTCTGTCAAATCGTCCCGCTCTCATTAATGCCTTGTCCAAAACATCGGCTCTATTGGTTGCAGCCAATACAATTACATTGGAATTCGTTCCAAATCCGTCCATTTCAGTAAGCAATTGATTTAACGTGTTTTCACGCTCGTCATTTCCTCCCGACATATTGTTTTTTCCACGAGCTCTACCCACCGCATCAATTTCATCAATGAAAATTATTGCAGGTGATTTTTCTTTAGCTTGTTTGAATAAATCACGAACTCTTGAAGCTCCTACACCCACAAACATTTCAACAAAATCAGATCCTGATAAAGAGAAAAAGGGAACCTGAGCTTCTCCAGCTACGGCTTTCGCCAATAATGTTTTTCCTGTTCCTGGAGGTCCTACCAAAAGTGCTCCTTTAGGGATTTTACCACCTAAATTGGTATATTTTTCAGGGTTTTTAAGGAATTCCACAATTTCTTGAATTTCCTCTTTCGCTCCTTCAAGTCCAGCTACATCTTTGAAAGTGGTTTTGATATCAGTCTTCTCGTCAAATAATTTTGCTTTTGATTTTCCTATATTGAAAATTTGACCGCCACCGCCGCCAGCACCACCGTTCATTCTTCTCATTATGAAAATCCATAATCCAAGAATAAGTAAAAAAGGCAATATCATTTGTAATAAATCACCCCAACTGCTTTTTGGCAAGAAGCTATATTCTCTTAATTTCTTTGTTTTTACAGCTGCTTCCAATTTATTTTGGAAGATTTCATCGTTACCAATTTCTAATGAATAATGAGGTCCTTTACTAGGTCGGTTTAACATGTCGTTTGCAACCGCTTTGTGAATAGGATCTTTTAATGCTTCAGCTGTTAAATAAACTTCGGCTTCCGATTTATTATAAACGATAACTTTTCCAACTTGCCCTTTTTCAAGGTATTCGTTGAATTTAGAAGATGATGTTTTTAATGGTTCCTCGAAACTAGAACCACCGGTTATAAAGCTTATGAATAAAAAAATCAGTGCAACTACACCGTAAATTAGCCAAGGACTAATTTTTATTTTCTTCGGATTTGGATTGTTTTCTGAAGCCATTTAATTTATTTTCTTAATATTTATTTTCTATTGTTGTGATTTTTGCATCACCCCAAAGACTTTCAATGTTATAATATTCTCTAATATTTTTTTGAAATACGTGAACTACAATATTCACATAATCCATTAAAACCCATTCTGCATTCTCCATTCCTTCTACATGCCAAGGCTTGTCTTTTATTTCTTTTGAAACTGTTTTTTGAACTGAATTTACAATTGCGGTAACTTGAGTGTTCGAATTTCCATTGCAAATTACAAAATAATCACAAGCTGAATTATCAATTGCTCTTAAATCTAAAATGTCAATATCATTTCCTTTTACTTCCTCAATCCCTTTAATAATGTTTGTTAACAAAACATCATTGCTATTATTCTTTTTAGCCATTTAATAATTTTATGTTTTTTGCAAAGTTACCATTTTTTGTACTTAATTTTGAAACTTAACACAAGTTTAAATTAACATAGTCTATTTTGCTTTATGAAATTAATCAAACTCGATGCCATAGATTCAACTAACGATTTTCTGAAGCGCTTGTCAGTCGAACAATCACTTGAGAATTTTACTGTTGTAACCGCCGAAAGGCAAACACGTGGCAAAGGTCAAATGGGAGCAAAATGGGATTCTGAAACCGGTAAAAACCTTATGTTTAGTGTTTTAGTAAACAATGTGTTAAACTCTATTTCAGAAATTTTTGATCTTAATGTTGCTGTCGCCTTATCCATTTTTACCACATTAGAAAAAAATAATATTCCTAATCTATCAATTAAATGGCCGAACGACATATTGTCAGATAATAAAAAAGTCGCAGGAATATTAATTGAAAATTCCATTAAGAATAACGGAGAAATTACCTCAATTATTGGCATCGGATTGAATGTTAACCAAATTAATTTTGATAACCTTCCTAAAGCTTCTTCAATGGCAGTAATTTCAAAAAAGGAATTTGATAAAGAAACTATTCTAAACCAATTGATAGATTGTTTGAAATCGAATTGTGAATTACTCCAAAATAAATCGGCTGCACAATTATGGAACAGCTATAACCACAATTTATTTAAAAAAGGAATTCCAATGGCTTTTTCATTGCCCAATGGAATTCAATTCATGGGAATAATTCAAGGCGTAAATTCCTCAGGAAAATTGGAAGTAAAATTAGAAAATGATGCTATCGAAAATTATGGAATAAAAGAAATTCAGTTGCTTTACTAAATGCAATTGAATTTATAATTTAGACATGTTTTCAGATAAAGTCTCAATGAATTTGGTGATTGGTCCTTTTACCATCATCGCCATCATCGCGTTAAATTCTCCTTCAAATACCAATTGAATTGCTGCTGATGATTCAGATATCTCCTCAATATTGGCAGTTAATGTAAACGGTAATTTATCGCTTGCAGCTCCCAAAACAATTTTAGAATTCGGCGTTTTATCCTTCATTCTCAATTTAATTTCAGGCATTCCTTTTAATCCAAATATAAACGAATCGGCATCGGTAACTTCGAATTTTGCAATGCTATCCGGCATTAATTTCTCAAAATTGTTTACATCACAAAGTGCAGCAAACAAATAAGCAGCATTATTTTGAACGGTAACTTTTGGACTTTCTAAATTCATAATAGTTGGAATTTTAGGCTATTTATTTCCCCCAAGTTGATGGACTTTTTCTCCATTCTTGTAAGGCGATTTCTTCTTCTTCAGTGATGTATCTTTTGGCTACAGCCAATGGTAAAAGGTTTTCGTAATTACTTAATGTATATAAATCTACGTTTGCATTTTTGAAATTTTCAGAGGCAATCTCAAAACCATAACTGAATATGGCAGCCATACCTTTTACATTTGCACCAGCTTCTTTTAAAGCTTCAACAGCTAGCAAACTACTGTTTCCTGTGCTAATTAAATCTTCCACTACAATAACGTTTTGTCCTTTTTGTAAATACCCTTCCACTTGGTTCAATCGACCGTGTTTTTTAGGTTCTGGACGAACATATACAAATGGTAATCCCAAACTTTCGGCAACAAGAATTCCAATTCCAATTGCTCCAGTAGCAACTCCGGCAATTACATCTGGTTTCCCAAATTGTTTTTCAATGTTTTTAGAAAATTCATCACGAATGTAATTTCTAACTGCTGGAAATGAGAGTGTTATCCTATTGTCGCAATAAATAGGGGAGTTCCATCCTGAAGCCCATGTAAAAGGATTTCGTGGATTCAATTTAATTGCATTAATTTGTAAAAGCAATTCGGCTGTTTTTTCGGCTGTGTCTTTATTAAAAATCATAGTAC
>CANKZE010000020.1 GCA_947488545.1 Bacteroidota bacterium | reverse complement strand
AATTACAATAATCTTTAAAAATATTTATAATCACTATTAAAATTAATTATTATAAATAGACTTTAAAATTATACTATAAATTAAATTGATTGTTTTTATATTTGCATAATAATTTACTATTATGACAATAACTCAACTTCAATATGTTTTAGCTGTTGCCGAACATAAAAATTTTACGCTAGCTGCCGATAAGTGCTTTGTGACTCAACCTACATTGAGTATGCAAATTCAAAAGGTAGAAGAGGAATTAAATATTCAAATTTTTGACCGCACAAAAAAACCTATTCAACTAACAGAAATTGGTCAAAAAATTGTGAATCAAGCAAAGAATATTGTCAATGAAGCGGATCGAATGAAAGATATCGTTGAACAACAGAAAGGTTTTATTGGTGGCGAATTTAAATTAGGAATTATTCCAACTGTAATGCCAACATTATTACCCATGTTCTTAAATACATTTGTAAAAAAATATCCAAAAGTGAAACTCATTATTGAGGAATTAAATACAGATGATATTATCCTTAGGCTGAAAAATGGAAATTTAGACGCTGCAATTGCTGCAACACCTTTAAATGAAGAAAAATTAAAGGAAATAGTAATTTATTATGAGCCATTTGTAGCTTACATTCCTGAAAAACATAGAATTGCAAATAAAAAAGAAATCGAAGTTTCTGATTTAAATTTGGATGAAATTTTACTTCTACAAGACGGACATTGCTTTAGAGATGGTATTCTTAATTTATGTAAAAATCAAGATGTAGCGCCAGCAAATAATTTTCAAATTCAAAGTGGAAGTTTCGAAACATTGATAAAATTAGCAGACGAAGGATTAGGATTAACACTTCTTCCCTATTTACATACATTGGATTTAAAAGAAAATGACAAACTAAAATTAAAACATTTTAAAGATCCAAAACCTGCTCGTGAAATAAGTCTGATTTTCCCAAAAACAGAATTAAAAATTCAAATTATTGACGCATTACGACAATCAATTTCAGGAGTAATTCGTGGTGCAATTGCTTTTCAAAATGTAGAAATCATTAATCCTCTACCTAAGAAATAAAAAAGGAGCAATAATAGCTCCCTTTTTTATTTTATATAAATTAAACATTGTCTTAATTCTGGCTTTTGTTTTGTATATTTTAAGAGCCAATCGGTTAATTGTTCGACTTCATAAGGCAATAACATTTTTAGTGCTTTTTCTAATTCTTTACAAAACAACTTTGGATCAAAACTTACGCTTTCCAAAATGTTTCTTGTGTAGGCAAACATTGATACTTTCATAAAAAAATATTTATTGTTATTTGATATCAAATTTAATAATTTAAATATTTGCTATTGCAAATAATAAGTTAAAATTATAATTCAAATTTCGTAGCTCTAAACATTTCTCTTTTCCCTGGTGGTCCCGGAAGTTTTTCAACTGTAAAACCCACTTCAATCAAACTTCGTTTTACCACACCACGAGCGGCATAAGTTACAAGAGTTCCATTAGATTTCAGCGCTTTATACATTTTTCTGAAAATTTCAGTACTCCATAATTCAGGTTGTACTCTATAACCAAATGCATCAAAATAAATTAAATCAAACTTGTCTTCATCTTCAATTTGTTCGAAAAATTGTTTTCTTTTCGTCAATGAAAAAAGTGAAGAAATTTCAATTTTAGTTTGCCATTCACATTGGTGAATTTGATCAAATATAGTAGTATCAGAAATTGCATTCAGTTTTGAAACGTAATTCATTTGGGAAATTTCTTCGATAGAAATAGGATACGCTTCTATCCCATGATAATCAATTTTTTGATTTGATTTCTTAGATTCTAAAAACGTTATAAAGGCATTTAGACCAGTTCCAAAACCTATTTCTAAAATAGAAATTGGCTGACCACTAAAAGTGTTTAATCCGTTTTGGATAAAAACATGATAAGCCTCTTGAATAGCGCCATGTTTAGAATGATACGATTCATTCCAATCTGGCAAATGTATTGTTGTAGAGCCATCTAATGTTTGAAGAATTTCTCTTTTCAAATTATTTGATGTATAACTTTTTTATTTTAGGAATTGGTCCACCACATTTAACTTGGTGACAGCTAACACATGCATTTATTCCTTCATTAAAATGTTGCTTTGCATTTTTCGGATCTTTATAAATCAACTCTTGAGACTTGATAAAAAGTGCTGCTTGTTCCTTAAAAAATTGATCATTTTCCGATTCATCTGTCATTACTGCTTTATGGATATTTAGAAAATGACTAGGGCATTGTCCAATAGTATCGCCTTTTTTAATTCTCTCTTTTAGCTTTTCATTTTCAATGTACATGCTCTCCATCAAAGCAGCCATTTCTGACATTTGATACATTTCAAACTTTTTCTCTGATTTTTGATTAGAGGTGCATTCTTGCTTGTCGGCATTTTTATTGCACGACAGAAAAAAGAAAAAAGAGATTAATAAAAGTAATTTTTTCATTTTACTTTTTTATTAAAACTCCGTCAGCCATAAATGAATAGTTAGTTTTTGGAGCAACAATACTGTCAATTGCAGCTTGAGATTTACCCTCATCTTTAGCATAATGCTTTAATTCTTTAACAGATTCAATACTTACATATGCCTTTCCATTAACAATTACTTCTCCATTTTGAGCGTTTTTAGGAACAAAAAAAGCATAGTCTTTAAACTTTACAAAAGCTTCCTTTCCAGAAGGTAATTCTAATGTCATCCAACACCCTTTTTTCTGACAAACACTATTAATTTTAGATTTAAATTTAATGTTTAGTGTATCTCCAGGTTTTAATTTATCATATTGAACCAACATTTCTTCATTTGTAATTGCTTTATCAGCTGAAATACTATCCCCAAAAATTGCATAATCATTAGAAGAATTTGAAGCAATTGTTTCTTTTTTACAACTTGTCAATGCCAAAAAGCAAATTAATAAATAGACGATTTTTTTCATAATTAAGTATTAGTTTAGATTATAATAACTAACGCAAAAATATAAGAAAATTTGATATAAATTAGTAGAATTGTCATAAAAAGGGTTAAACTAATTACTAATTTTATGATATTTTTATTTTTTTTAATAAAAATAGACCTTATCAACATAAAAGAATGTAATTTTTATTAATTTAGCCAAATATTTGTAATTACTAATTTTTGGTAAATATAAATTGCAAATCCCTCATTTAAAAGGTATTAGCGAAATTAATTTAATTATGTTTCATTATCATGAATTCAAAAATCGAAAACAAAATTCAAATTTCTAAAATTTCAACCTCAAAAATTGAATCCATTGATTTTGATCATCTTCCATTTGGTGAAGTTTTTACAGATTATATGCTAACCTGTGACTTTATCAATGGGGAATGGGAAACTCCAAAAATTGTTCCTTACGCTCCTTTTTTAATGGACCCATCAGCTAAGGTTTTTCATTATGGACAAGCTATTTTTGAAGGAATGAAAGCTTATAAGGATGAAAATGATTCTGTTTGGTTGTTCCGTCCTGAAGAAAATTTTATTCGTTTTAATAAATCAGCCGTAAGAATGGCTATGCCAGAAGTACCTGAATTTATTTTTATGGATGGTTTAAAACAGTTGGTAGATTTAGAAAGAGAATGGGTAAAAAAGGGAGTTGGTAGCACATTATACATAAGACCTTTTATGATTGCAACCGGAACAGGCGTAATTGCTTCTCCTTCAAATGATTATCGATTTATGATATTGTTATCACCAGCTAAATCATATTATTCAGGCGAAGTAAAAGTTATAATTGCAGAACATTACAGCCGTGCGGCAAATGGAGGAATTGGTGCTGCAAAAGCTGCCGGGAATTATTCCGCACAATTTTATCCTACTAAATTAGCTCACGAAAAAGGTTTCCAACAAGTAATTTGGACCGATGATGCTACACATACAAAAATGGAAGAATCTGGAACGATGAATGTGTTTTTTAGAATTAATGACACATTATATACCGCACCAACAAGCGAAAGAATTCTTGATGGAGTAACCAGAAAAAGCTTGATCGCAATTGCAGAAAGAGACGGAATTGAATTGTCAGTAAGACCTGTTTTAGTTGCCGAACTTGTAGAAGCTGCTAAAAACGGAACTTTAAGAGAAATATTTGGAGCAGGAACAGCAGCGGTTGTTACCATAATTAAAGGATTCTCCTACCAGGATGAATATTTTGAATTACAACCTGTTGAACATTCATTTGCATTAGACTTAAAAAATAAACTAACGGCAATTCAACACAAACTTGCTGAAGATACTTTTGGATGGACTGTAAAAGTTTAATCAAAAAAAACCCTTATTCTTAAGGGTTTTTTTATATCTATAAATTAAATAATTTTTGAAAAATCTGGTTTAAAATAATTAGGTCCTTTCATTACTTTTCCGTCTTCACGATAAATTGGTTTTCCATCACTACCCAATTTACTCATATTACTTCGTTGAATTTCATCAAAAACAGATTCGATTTTATCTTGCAATCCGTGTTCGATTATTGTACCACACAATATATATAGCATATCGCCAAGAGCATCAGCAATTTCTATAAGATCATTATTTTGTACCGCTTCTAAATACTCTTCATTTTCTTCTTTCATTAAATTGTATCGTAAAACATTTTTGGTCTCACCCAAATTTGCTTTTGGACTTTCACTATAACCTATTTCAAAGGCAGTATGAAATTCTTTAACGGCATTAAGTTGTTTAATCATGGTTTAGTTGTTTAATTGATATTGGAAATAGTTACTTTTGATTACAAATTTAGTATTTTTGTATAAAATAATTATATGTTTAGTAAAGGTCAGTTAATTTTTGCAGTAATTTTCTTTATTTCATTTGTAATAGCAATTTCCTATTCTTATCGAAAAGACATCATAGTTCACCGAAAAATTTACAAAGGGAGCTATAAAATTTTAATTGGTTTTATCGTTTTTATACTACTATTATTTGTAATTAAAATTTTCTTTAAGCATTAAAAATAAACTTCAAGCCATAAAAATTAAATACAAAACTTATGAAAATATTAAAATATTTATTCCTGCTATTACTATTACTTTCTGTTGGAGGTAGTGTTTTTATTGCAACTCAAAAAAGCAATTTCATAACTACAAAATCTATTGTAATTAAAACTCCTAAAGCAGCTGTTTATAACTATTTGAATGATACTAGAAATTATAAAGATTGGTTTGTTTTTGATAAAAATAATTCATCAGTAAACTTAGAATATTCTAAAAATTCATCTGGTGCCGGCAGCTTTTATTCATGGTCCGGAAGTGAAGGTGAAGGAAAAATATCAATATTTCTTACAAAAGAAAATGATAGTATTGTTCAAAAAACAGAATTAGACGGAGCAATATCTGAAACTGTTTGGAAGTTAAAAGATACAATTGGCGGTACAAAAGTTACCTGTATTTCAAAAGGAGAAATGTCATTTTCTAATAAACTTAATTCCTTTATAACAGGTGGAGTCAATAAAGTTATAGGACGAAAATTAGAACTTAGCTTAAACAATTTAGATAGAAGTTTAGTATATGAATTGAATACCTTTTCTGTTAATTCAAATGGTGTGGTTTATAAAAAAGGATGTTATTATTTAAAACACACGATAAACACAAAATTATCAAGACTTAATTATAATGTAAAAATTCTGATTCCTTATTTGATTAATTTTTCTAATAAAAATAACATTTCAATCTCAGGAAAGCCATTTATAATATATAATTCAATTGATGAAAGTAAAGAATTTTCAAATATTTCTGTTTGTTTACCAATAAAAAGAAGAATTTTTACAAGTTCTGGAAGTGATATAGTCTGCAATGAACTTGAAGGATATACCGCATTTAAAACAACTTTAAACGGAGATTATTCCCACAGAAAAACGGCTTGGAAAAAGACTAAAGATTTTATTAATAAAAACAATGAAACTTTAGAAAAATCGATTCCTTTATTAGAAGTTTATAATAAAAGTTTTATGGACGGTTTAAGTCCTTCAAAATGGCAAACTACAATCTATACAGCGGTACAATCTAAAAATAATCCTGTCCCAGAAGCTGCCACAATTAATGAAAGTTTAGAAGCAACAGAATTTGAACAGCAATAACTTATTTGATTAATAGATTAAACCTTTGTTCCTTTTATTAATCTTACAATAAATAGTATTTATTTGGAAGAAAGAGAGTTCATATCACAACTATTAAATCCAAAAACTCAAAACAATGCGTTTCAAAAACTCTTGTCCGATTATAAGCGCCCGCTTTACAATCAAATAAGGAATATAGTTTTGGATCACGATGATGCCAATGATGTATTACAAAATACATTTATTAAGGTTTTCCAAAATTTGAATAATTTTAAAGGAGAAAGCAAATTGTATTCTTGGATTTATAGAATTGCAACCAATGAAGCGATAACTTTCATTAATAAAAAAGCAAAGATAAGTGGAGCCACTAGCGGGGAGCTAAAATCAAGAATCGTTGAAAACCTTGAAGCGGACACCCATTTTGATGGTAATGAAATTCAAATTAAATTACAAAAAGCAATTCTTACTTTACCAGAAAAACAACAATTAGTATTTAAAATGCGCTATTTTGAAGAAATAAAATATGAAGAAATGTCAACTATTTTAGGAACTTCCGTTGGGGCATTAAAAGCATCCTATCACCTTGCTGTGAAAAAAATTGAAAATTTTATGAATAAAGATTAAACCATAATTAAATATAATCGTCTAATAAGCATGAAAGAGTTTAAAATAAAAGATGGAAATAAAATTACTTCAGGATTTACAACACCTGAAGGCTATTTTGATAACTTTACAATAGATTTAAATAACACTGTAAGCCATCTAAATACGGACAAAAAAGTTATTTCTATAAATACAAAACGATGGTTGACATCAGTTGCAGCTGTATTGATTGTAGCATTATCAGTATCGGTTTACTCAAAACTAGTAATTGAGAAAACAGAAAATTCTATTGAAATGGAAAATTATATTTCGAATCATTCTGAAATTAGTCAATATGACTTAATTACATTATTGGATAAAAAAGATATTGAAAATCTGAGTGTAGAAATGAATGCTAGCAGCTCGAAAACTGAAGCGGAGTTTGATAACAGAAATGAAATAGAAAATTATTTAACTGAATAACTTAAGAAATGAAAAATAAAAACACCTTACTCGCAATCTTACTATTTGTTTCTTTTGGTCTTTTTGCCCAAGGAAAAATAATGTTAGAGAAAAAAGAAGAAATATTTGCATTGAAGGTAGCATTCATAACGAATAAACTTCCTTTAACAAGCAGTGAAGCTGAAAAATTTTGGCCTATATACAATGCTTTTGAAGACAAACAGTTTGAATTAAAACATGAAAAATCATTAGTTTTCTTAAAGAAAATGGATGATGAAGCTTTAAGCAAAATGTCAGAAAAAGAAGCAGCAATTTTATTAGCAAAAATGGAATCTACTGAGGAAGAGATTTTTCAAATGCGTAAAAAATTACTTATCAGTTTAAAACCAATATTAGGTCAAGTAAAACTGATAAAACTTAAAAAAGCAGAAGAAGAATTTAATCGAAAATTATTACTTCAATATATGAAAAAAAGGTCAAAAAATAAATAGTCCTATTTATTATTCAAATTCAAAAAGATAAGGTTCTACCAACATTTTATCGGCAATTAAATCAATTCTTTCCGAAAGATAATCAGAAAATATCAAGCGTTGCGTTTTGATTATACTGTTTGAAATCCTGATTATTTTTGTATCATGACGCAGTTTGAGAATGGTATCGGCATCATCAATAATAAACATTTTTAGGCGATTTACATTATAACCTGCCGTTGAAAACATATTACTTAATCGGTTTGGAGTTCCAATTAATACATCAATTCCAGTTGAAATATAGTTTTTATCGTATTCTAAATCTCCTTTATCGTGAACTCCGTAAACTCTTAAATCAGTTTTGCATCCCAATTTTTCGAATAGTTCTTCCATTTCAAGAACCTTTTCTTTGTCTTCAACAATAATTAAAGCTCTTGGTGATTCCTCGCCTTCGCAAACTAATTGCTGAATCACATTTAATACTATTGTAGTTGACTTACCGGAACCTTTAGGAGAAATAATTATACAATCAGCACCACTTTTTATTGTTGAAAAAGTATCACTTTGTAATTCATTTGCATCCGTCAATCCAATTTCTACAAGTGCTTCTTGTAACTTTTCGTTTATTTTTTTTAGTTTCATTTCTAATTTTAGATTTAGGAATTTAGATTTAGGATTTAATAACAAAAATCATTTAAAATCACATTCACATTTTTCATAATTCCAACTACCACTTTTATCCAAACAGTTATCAATTTGAATAAATCGGAATATTTTAAAACCAATAAAAAGGGGTATTATCAAAATCTTTATCAATACGCTCAATTTCTTTTTGAGATCTATTTTTCTTAGTCTCATATTATTTTGTGAATCTTTTGTAATAATTTATTTACTTGCGAACAAATGAATGTCCGATACAGAAATTTCGTTTCCGCTTAATATTATCAATCTTTCTACAATATTTCTTAATTCTCGAATATTTCCTGTCCAATCGTATTCTTGTAACAATTTAATTGCATCATCAGAAAAAGATTTTGGAACAATTCCTTGTTCAGCTGCAATTTTCTCTGTAAAATGCTCAATTAATAAAGGAATATCGTCGCGTCTTTCGTTTAATCCTGGGACTTTTATTAAAATTACTGCCAAACGGTGGTATAAATCTTCTCGAAAACGCCCTTTTTCAATTTCCTTTTTTAAATCTTTATTTGTGGCAGCAATTACACGTACATCTACTTTAATATCTTTATCTGCGCCTACTCTTGTAACCACATTTTCTTGTAAAGCTCTTAATACTTTGGCTTGAGCCGATAAACTCATATCCCCTATTTCATCTAAAAATAAAGTTCCTTTATCTGCCGCTTCAAATTTTCCAGCTCTATCTTTTATCGCTGATGTAAATGCTCCTTTTACGTGACCAAATAGCTCGCTTTCAATTAATTCCGAAGGTATTGCAGCGCAATTAACTTCAATCAATGGGAAATTAGCACGCTCACTTTTTTCATGTAATTGATGGGCAACCAACTCCTTACCAGTACCATTTGGTCCAGTTATTAAAACACGAGCTTCGGTTTTTGCTACTTTATCAACCATAACTTTAATATGATTTATAGCATCGCTTTCGCCAATCATTTCGTAGTTTTTACTAACAATCTTCTTTAGAATTTTATTTTCTACTACTAACTGCTTTTTATCTAATGCATTACGCACCGTATTCAATAACCGATTAAGATCTGGTGGTTTTGAGATATAATCAAATGCACCCAAACGCATCGTTTGAATTGCGGTTTCCATATCACCGTGGCCTGAAATCATTACAATAGGAATTTCGGGTTTAATTTTCTTTACCGCTTGAAGTAATTCCACTCCATCCATTTTAGGCATTTTAATATCACACAAAACCAAATCGTAATCGTTTTGAGCTATCTTTTCATAACCTTTACTTCCATCCTCAGCCTCTTCAACTTGATAAGTGTCGTTTTCTTCGGTTAGAATCTTTGTTAAAACCCTTCTAATGGAGGCTTCGTCTTCAATAATTAATATTTTACTCATATAATATTGGTTAACCAATTAGTATTTTAACCATTTGTACAATTCCTTCCATGTTGGTTTTTTTCCATACATTAAAATACCAACTCGATATATTTTTGATGCAAACCAAACCACAAAAAAGAAAGTTCCAAAGAGAATTGTAATCGAAATTACAATTTGCCACCAAGGTACGCCAAAAGGAATTCTCATGAGCATAACAATAGGTGAAGTTAGCGGGATCATTGAAAAAACCGTAGCTACAGTTCCGTGAGGATCATTCATAACCGTAAAAAATCCTATATAAACTCCCAAAATTAATGGTAATATTATTGGTAATAAAAATTGTTGAGAATCGGTTTCATTATCAACGGCAGCGCCTATTGCAGCATAGAAAGAACTGTATAAAAAGTAACCTCCTATAAAGTAAATTACAAAACAAACCAGCAATGTCGCTATTGGTAAATTCAATAATTCATGGAAATACAATTGTGCCACAGATCCGAATTCTTGCTGGGCACTATGAAGCATTTCAGGCGGAATATTTGAAGATGGAGTTGCATTAATGCCAAAAAACATAGAAACAGAAAACATTAAAGTCAATCCTAAAATGGTCCATATTAAAAATTGTAAAATTCCAGCTAAAGAAGTTCCTATAATTTTACCCATCATCAATTGAAATGGTTTAACCGAAGATATGATAATTTCAATAATTCTATTTGTTTTTTCTTCGATTACGCTTCGCATTACCATATTGCCATAAATGACGATAAACATCATAATTAGATATCCAAATGCACCACCAATAGCAATTTTAATTTCATTAATTCCCTTCAAACTATCTTCACCGGTGGCTTTTTTCAATTCTAAATTGACGTCGGCTTGAGCATTATTAATTGCTAAAGTGTCTAGTTTAGCCAATTTAAAATTCTCATTAGTAATTTTATTTGAAATAACATCTTGTACGTGATCTACAAAATTTATACTTGGACTTTCATTGGAAACATATTGAATTTTGTTTTGTAATGATTTGAAATCACTAGTTTTTGGAATATAAATTAGCCCTTCATAACTTTCACTTTTGATACTGTCTTTAATGCTATTTACATCTTTATTAGATAGATTGATGTACTTATATTCATCGGAGTTTTTAAATTCAGATACAAAAATTCCCGTTTCATCATGAACAGCTATTTGTTTAACATCGGCTTTTAACGAACTCAAATAACTAACAAAAACGCCAATTCCGACAAACAATAACGGACTCAAAAAAGTCATTACGATGAATGATTTATTTCGAACTTTTGCAACAAATTCTCGCTTTATAATTAATGCTAATATGCTCATATTAATTTCTGATTATAGATTTTAGTTGACTCTTAAATCTGTTTTATTGACTTACCGTTTGAATAAAAATATCGTTCACACTTGGTATTTTTTCAACAAAATGGGTCACTTGACCTCTACTAGTTAAAATATTTAATAGTTCATTAGGCAAAGAATTCCCTAGATTTATTTCAAGTTTTAATTCGTTGTTTAGCGATTTAAAATTAGTAGGTTGAATGGTATAATTTTGAGTAATCGCAAGCATTAGACCTTCAACATTATCGGTTAGAATTCCAACTTCAAAACTATTTGTTCTAAATTGTTTTTTAACATCATCCAAACGACCTTCAATGAGTTTGTTGGATTGATGAATTAATGCAATATGATCGCAAAGTTCCTACACACTTTCCATTCTGTGGGTGGAAAATATAATAGTTGATCCTTGTTCTTGTAACGCTAAAATTTCATCTTTAATGATGTTTGCATTTACTGGGTCAAAACCTGAAAATGGTTCGTCAAAAATCAATAATTTTGGTTTATGTAAAACGCAAACTACAAATTGAATTTTTTGCGCCATTCCTTTAGAAAGTTCCTGGATTTTTTTGTTCCACCAACCTTGAATTCCCAGTCTGTCGAACCAATAATCCAATTGTATTTTGGCTTCTGCTTTAGACAATCCTTTCATTTGTGCTAAATACAAACATTGTTCGCCAACTTTCATCGACTTATATAACCCGCGTTCTTCTGGTAGATAACCAATATGCTGAATGTGCTTTGGATTTAGCTTTTCGCCATCAAGAATTATTTCGCCACTGTCGGGCATAGTAATCTGGTTGATAATACGAATTAAAGAAGTTTTTCCTGCACCGTTTGGACCTAAAAGGCCATATATACTTCCTTTAGGGACAGTCAATGAAACTTCATTTAGTGCTGTATAATCACCATATTTTTTTACAACTTTATTGACTTCGAGAATTGTACTCATTTGAATAATTATTTATGTAAAAGTATTGATTTTGGAATAATAAATGAATTAATATTTATAAAAAAACCCACCCTTATTTACACAAGGATGGGAAAAATGCTGTAATTAATTACAACAAAAAAAATTACGAGAACATGTCTTTTACTTTTTCAAAAAACGACTTATCCCCTTTTTCAGGATTTGGAATAAAGTTGTCATCTGTTAAAGCCTTTTCAAAAAACTGTTTTTGCTCTTTATTTAGAGTTCTTGGAGTCCAAACATTGATGTGAATTAGTAAATCTCCATTACCATATCCGTTAATATTTGGAATTCCTTTCCCTTTTAATCTTAATATTTTACCTGATTGAATTCCTTCTTCAAGCTTAATTCTAACTTTACCTTTAACCGCTTCAATATCTTTAGAAACACCTAATACAGCTTCAGCAAAACTAATGTACAAGTCTAAATGTAGATTTTCGCCTTCTCGTTTTAAAGTTTCGTGTTCTATTTCTTCAATTACTACAATTAGATCTCCAGGAACGCTGTTTCCAGGAGCATCGTTTCCTTTATTAGAAACTTTAAGTTGCATTCCATCAACAACACCTGCAGGAATTTTAATTGATACCGTTTCGTCATCAACGATCATTCCTTGAGAATCGGCATTTGAAGGTTTATGATCTAATAATTGTCCTGAACCGCCGCACGTTGAACAAGTCGTTGCTGATTGCATTCTACCTAAAATGGTGTTTGTAACTCGCATTACTTGCCCTTGTCCATTACAAGACGAACACGTTTTGTAGGTAACTCCAGGAGCTTGAACTTTGCGTTTTACCTTAACTTTTTTCTCTACTCCAAAAGCAATTTCTTCCAAAGTGAGTTTAACTTTTATACGTAGGTTACTCCCTTTTACTCTTCTTGGGCCTCCGCCTCCACCAAATCCAGATCTACCGCCAAAAGCACCACCAAAAATATCACCAAATTGGCTAAAGATATCGTCCATATTCATATGACCGCCTCCAAAACCTCCACCGCCTTGACCACCATTTTCAAACGCTTGATGTCCGTATTGATCGTATTTTGCTTTCTTTTGAGGGTCGCTCAAAATTTCATAAGCTTCGGCTGCTTTCTTAAAGTTATCTTCAGCAACGGCATCCCCTGGATTTTTGTCAGGGTGAAATTCGATTGCTTTTTTTCGATAAGCTTTTTTTATTTCGGCAGCATCTGCATTTCTTGAAATACCTAAAATTTCGTAAAAATCTTTTTTCATTTTATGATGTCTTAATCAAACTTAAGCCGGTTAGTCAATTATTATGTTTATTAGAATTTAGTTTCCAATTACTACTTTAGGAAAACGAATAATTTTATCTCCTAATTTGTATCCTTTTTCAAGAACGTCAACAATTTTACCTTTCAAATTTGGCGAAGGGGCTGGGATTTGAGTAATCGCTTCTGCAAAATCGGCATCAAATAAATCACCCGCTTTTAAAGTCACTTCCTCCAAACCTTTAGAAAATAAAGTACTTTTTAATTTGTCATGAATCAATTCAACCCCTTTCAATAAAACTTCATCATCAGATTTTTTAATTTCAATGATTGCTCTGTCAAAATCGTCTAAAACTGGCAAAATTGCTAATAAAACCTCTTGATTTGCTGTTTTAAATAAATCAATTCTTTCTTTTGAAGTTCTTCTTTTATAATTTTCAAATTCAGCAAAAAGTCTTAAATGCTTGTCTTTTTCGTTTGCTAAATCTTGAGTTAATTGCTCTTCAACACTTAGTTCCTCAACTTTTACTTGCTCCTCATTTTCATTATTTTCCAATGTTGTTGCGTTAAGGTCTTGATCCATTTCAGTATTTTCAGTGGTCATCTTATCTTTATTTTTAAAAATATTTTTAAACATTATATTTAGTTCTGTTCATTGAATAACAAAATTACTGCCAATTCCTTAAAAATGTCAAATTGTCACTATTTATTTTTTGGTTACATTTAAATTAATATTGAAATTGAAACGAAGAATTAAAATTTAACTAAAATAGCTTAAAACTTTAGTATAATATTAGGAATTAATAAAAGTCCTTCAAGTAAATTTGTTTTTATAAAAGGTTGAAGTTTATTGTTTATCAAATAAATAATAAATTGATTAATATTGTTAATTCAAATTTAAATATTGAAAAAAGCTCCGTAAATAACGGAGCTTTTTTTTATGATAAAATATTAATTAATGCCTTATCGATTGTTTTATATTTGAATTCAAAACCTTTTTCTTCTATTTTTTTAGCACTTAAATTTCTGTTTTCAAATAGCAATTCGTGCATTTCTCCGAGCATCAACTTCATGACAAACTTAGGAATATTGGGCATGAAAAGAGGTTTTTTAAGGACTTTTGCAATTGTAAAAGTTAGTTCTTGATTGGTAACTGGACTTGGAGAAACAGCATTGTAAACACCTTCTAAATCATTTTTTATTGCAAAAAGATATAAAGCGGCGATATCGTGAATATGAATCCACGATTGAATTTGTTTTCCAGATCCGAAAGCAGAACCCAAGCCAAGTTTTATTGTTTTCAACATTTCAACTAATGCGCCTCCTTTAGTAGAAAGTACAATTCCTGTTCGAAGTTTACATACTTTTAAACCTAACGAAGCAAATTTATCGGTGCTTTCTTCCCATTTTACAACTACATTTCCTAGGAAACTATCATTTATTTGAGTTGAATTTTCATCGTAAATAATTGTATCGCTATTTGGATAAATTGATGTTCCAGACGAGGTTACAATTTGTTTTACTTGATTAGGATTGTTTTTTAATGCTTTAAATAATAATGCCGAGGACAGCAAACGACTTTCTATAATTTCTTGTTTGTAAGAATTAGTCCATCGCTTAGCAATATTTGCACCAGCTAAATTTATAATTGAATCAACACCCATTAAACAATTTTCATCGATAAGACCTTGCTCGGGGCTCCAATAAAAGCCATTATAATTTAATTCATTGACAATCTTTTTCTTGGATGTAGTGAGATAATTCACACTAATCCCGTTTTGAAGAAGTAATGAAACTAGTTCTGTTCCAATTAAACCCGTAGCACCTGTTATTAAAACTTTCATTTTTTATTTTCTAATCTTCAAAATTACGTTTAATTTAAAACTAATATATAGTATTTAAGTAGGATTTAACTATCGTTAAATGGAAATTAGTTGCTTTTAATTTTGATACTCCATTCGAAATCCATTTCAGAAACTTGGGTGCCGGTTTCATCAACACCAATTGATTTCATCCAAAACGTTTGTCCTTCGCCAGTAGCAATAGTATTAAGGATAGCCGTTTCAATTTTGTCACCATCAAGACAAGTGAATGTTATTCTGCCTGTTGCTTTTTTTGTAAAATTGGCTTTGTTATTGGCGACCAACATTGATATTTTTTTATTGCTTTTTTTGATTTGATACATTACTAAAGCGCCTGTTGATAATTCGGCTGACATTGCTTGCACTGCAAAATACATGGAGTTAAATGGATTTTGGTTTATCCAACGGTGTTTTACGGTTACAACACATTTAGCAGCTTCCAATTGTTTTACGCGAACGCCACATATAAATGCAGAAGGTAATTTAAAAAAGAGAAAAGTATTTATTTTACTCGGAGTCAATTGCATAATGATTTGAATTTCCACGAATATAGTGAATAATTTCATTCATAAAAAATATAAATCATACCTATTAAAGGTTAATAAAAAGTTAATTTTTAGTACTATGCAAAACAAGATACTATTTAAAAGATATATATTTGCATAAGAAATTAGTGAAAAAGGATTGAATGATTGAAAGATTGAATGATTGAAAGATTGAATGATTGAAAGATTGAGAGATTGAAAGATTGAAAGATTATAAAATTGAGAAATTGAAAGATTCAAATATAAATAGCTGTAATACTAAAAATACCTAGCCCCGTCCCGACGCTTCGGGAGCAGAGAAAATCCCAGGCTTTTTGCCTGGATTGAAACGGAAAGCGGGAAATAGCTTCAAAATAAAAAAATAAAATGATAAAAATATGAATATTGAAAACACAAAAGCACAAATGCGAAAAGGCGTGCTCGAATTTTGCATCTTATCGGTATTGAAAGAGAAAGATGCTTACACTTCTGAGATTTTAGACACCTTGAAAACAGCAAAATTATTGGTTGTTGAAGGGACGGTTTATCCATTATTAACGCGTTTAAAAAACGACGGATTGTTGAACTACCGCTGGGAAGAATCAGTTTCTGGGCCACCAAGGAAATACTATGGATTGACTGAAGAAGGTCGTGAATTTTTAACAGAATTAAACAGCACTTGGACTGAATTATCCGACGCTGTAAACTTAATAACAACCAAATAACAAAAAGATGAATAAGACAGTAAATATAAATTTAGGAGGATTAGTTTTTCATATTGATGAAGATGCTTATCAAAAATTGACAAATTATTTTGAAGCTATAAAACGCTCTTTATCAAATACTTCAGGTCAAGATGAAATAATTAAAGACATTGAAATTAGAATTGGCGAGATCATTTCTGAGAAACACACAAGTGACAAGCAAGTGATTAGTCTTCGAGAAGTTGAGGAAATTATTTCGATTATGGGACAACCCGAAGATTACAGAATTGAGGGTGACGAACCGACAAATGCTGAACCTATTTATACGAATACTAAAATTACAAAAAAGCTTTATCGTGATGAAGAAAATGCTGCAATTGGTGGAGTTCTAGCTGGTTTGGGTCATTATTTTGGTGTTGATAAAGCCATTTTAAGAGTAATTTTATTAATAATGGTTTTTGCATGGGGAACCGGATTTGTGGCTTATATAATATTGTGGATTGCAATGCCAGCAGCAAAAACAACCTCGGAAAAATTGGAAATGCGTGGTGAACCTGTAACTATTTCAAATATTGAAAAGAAAGTTAGGGAAGAAATTGAAACCTTATCTGGAAAAATTAAATCAACTGATTTTGAAGGAGTTAAAAAAGGATTGAAATCAAATGGAAATAAACTAAAAGATTCATTTGGTGATGTTTTAGGCTCGATAATAAACATATTTGCAAAAGTGGTTGGGGCATTAATGATATTAGCAAGTATCGCTATATTGGTTGTATTTTTAATTGGAGTTTTAGCTTTTGGTACAACCAATTTTGAAAGTTTTCCTTTTCATTCATTTATTGAATTAGGTAATTTCACTGATTATCCAGTTTGGTTTTTCGGAATGTTGTTTTACTTGGCGGTGAGTATCCCTAGTGTTTTTGTACTATTATTAGGAATAAAAATTGTTGCTCCAACTAGTAAATCGATAGGATCAATTGCTAAATATGTTTTATTGGCAATTTGGATTATTGCTATAGGAATATTAATATCGATTGGTGTAAAACAAGCCTCTGAATATGCTTATGATGGAAGAGTTTATGAGAAACAAACCATTAATATGAGTCCAATAGATACTTTGTATATTAAATTTAAGAATAACGATTATTATTCAAAAGATATAAATGATTATATGGAGTTTAATGTGACTAAAGATTCATTAAATCAAGATGTAGTTTATTCAAATAGTATATCGTTCCAAATTGAGAAAACGGATGAGCTATTACCTTATGTTAAAATAAACAAAGAAGCGAAAGGTTTTTCATTTGAAGATGCGAACTCTAGAGCTGGTAAAATAAAATATGGTTTCAAAATCATTGGAAATCAATTGGTTTTAGACAATTATTTAATTACCGAATTAAAGGATAAATACAGAGATCAAAAAGTAGAAATTAAATTATACTTACCAAAAGGAACGTTATTTAAGGTTAATTCGAGTGTTAAGAATTTTGATTATTCAGATAACTCATTTTTCAATTTACATACAAGTTCTGATGAATACATTTATAGCGTAAATGATTCTCAAGTTAAATGCTTGAATTGCCCAATAGACGAAAACGAGTATGAAGATGTTGAAAATGTTACAACTGACCGAGTTGAAACTACAACAGTTTCCGTTAAAGTAGGTGGAAAAGAAATGATTAAAACCGTAACAAATAAACCAATAAATTAAAATATTAAGGGTTCATAATTGCATAAGATTCTTATAAAAAAAGCATTCAAATACAATTTGGATGCTTTTTTTTTCTATTTTTGATAAAATTATTATCTAAAATAAAATGAAAAAATTAGCACTATTATTTATAGCGATTCTTATTACGGGATTTTCTTACGGACAAAAAAGAGAAAAAGTTAAAGGATCAAAAAATGTAACTATTGAAAAAAAGGAAATCGGAAATTTTGAAAATTTAGAAATTGAAGACAATATTGATATTTTATTAATTAAAAGCGATAAGTGTTCACTAGAAATTGAAGCAGATGATAATTTACATAGTGAAATAAATATCAATTCTAATGGGAATACCTTGCGATTAACTACTTCCAAAGACGTTGGTGGGTTCAAGAAGTTTCTTGTGAAAGTATTTTACAATAATGATTTCAAATTATTACTTGCAAAACATGAGTCTGTAGTTACAGCAACGTCTGAAATAGTTTTAGATAATTTTACAATTAAGACTTTTGACTATTCAAAAGTTTACATGAATGGTTCTGTAAAAACCTTCACAATTATGCAAAACGATAAGTCTAAATCGGAATTGAATTTGAAGTCAGAAATGGCAACAATTGAATTAAGTAAAAATGCACAATTAAAAGCATTAATTGCTTCAACACAATTGAAAGTTGACTTATATCAAAAATCAAGTGCTGTTATTGAAGGCGATGTTTCTGAATTAAAGTTAAGAGTGGATAATAGTTCTGAATTTATTGGAATGAATTTAATTACTAAAAATGCTGAACTTATAGCCGAGGCAAATACAACAACTAAAATAAATGTAGTTACTAATGCTACGATTGAAGCATCAGGCAAATCAGAAATTCAGTTTTATGGTGATGCAAAAATTGAACTTAAAAAATTTACAGAGAATACCGTTATAATGAAAAAGACTTTAAAATAAGTTAATTCACAAACTAAAAAAAAATCCAAACTTAACGTTTGGATTTTTTTTGTCGGGGTGGCAGGATTCGAACCTGCGGCCTCCTGCTCCCAAAGCAGGCGCGATAACCGAGCTACGCTACACCCCGTAATTCGAATGCAAATATATAATTAATTTTCGTTTATACAATCAGATTTAAAGAAATAGAAATTTATTATAATTAGTATGAATTAGTAATAAATTTTATATGAAATATTTTAATTTAAACTTACATTTGTACTTCTAAAAATATTTTTAAATTCAGAAAATGTCAAACACAATTGAAAAAATAAAATGCCTAATTATAGGTTCAGGACCAGCGGGTTATACCGCAGCAATATATGCAGCAAGAGCCAACATGAATCCAATTTTATATCAAGGAACACAGCCAGGTGGTCAATTAACTACTACTAATGAAGTTGAAAATTTCCCAGGTTATGTCGATGGTGTAACTGGACCTGAAATGATGGTGCAATTGCAGCAACAAGCACAAAGATTTGGAACAGATGTTCGTGATGGTTGGGCTACAAAAGTTGATTTTTCAGGAGATATTCATAAGGTTTGGATAAATGATACAAAGGAATTGCATTGTGAAACTGTAATTATTTCAACTGGAGCAACAGCAAAATATTTGGGATTACCTTCAGAACAACATTATTTGCAAACTGGCGGAGGTGTTTCTGCATGTGCTGTATGTGATGGTTTTTTCTATAGAAATCAAGAAGTAGTAATTGTTGGAGCCGGTGATTCAGCTTGTGAAGAAGCCCATTATTTATCAAAATTATGTACTAAAGTTACTATGTTAGTTAGAAGCGATTCATTTAGAGCTTCTAAAATTATGGAAGATAGAGTACGAAAAACAGAGAATATTACAATTTTAATGAACCATGACACCGTTGAAGTTCTTGGTGATGGTCAGGTTGTTTCAGCCGTTAAAGCTAAAAATAAAACTACAGGGGAAGTTTTTGATATTCCTGCTACTGGTTTCTTCGTTGCCATTGGTCACAAACCAAATACTGATATTTTTAAAGGCTTTTTAAATTTAGACGAAACAGGTTACATAATAAATATACCGGGAACTTCTAAAACTAATATTACTGGAGTATTCGTGGCTGGAGACGCCGCAGATCACGTTTATCGACAAGCTATTACTGCCGCAGGAACAGGTTGCATGGCAGCTTTGGATGCCGAAAGATATTTGGCAACTTTAGAATAATAAATTTCTATTTATCTCAAATTAAAGCTGAACATAATTGTTCGGCTTTTTTTATTAATTATTTTCAAAAAAAATAAAAAAAATAGAAAAATTAGGCATTTATTAAACGTTAAATAATCAAACCCGTACGTAAACTAACTTTTACAGAATTAATATAAAAAAAAGTATAAATTCGTAAAATGATTAAGATTATTATTGTTGACGACTCCTCTACCTCAAGAATAACATTAGAAAAATTAATAACTAAAAATTTTTCTGATAAATATATTATTGTTGCCATTTGCGAGGATGCTGCTATTGCAAAAAAAGCTATTAAAGCTCATAAACCCGATCTTGTTTTTCTAGATATTGAAATGCCAAACAAGAATGGGTTTACACTATTAAAAGAAATAAAATCAATAAAATTTGAGGTAATATTTACAACTTCCCACCCTAAATATGCAATAAAAGCAATTAAAGCAGATGCATTAGATTATTTGATTAAACCAATAAACCTCAGAGATCTTACAATTGCATTAAGAAGATTTGAAAATAAAAAAATAATTCAAGATAGTTCTGAAATTAAAACTATCGAAGTAAAATCGAATAATGATTTAATAAAAAAAATTGCGTTTTCGACCGATACTGGGTATGAATTTATAAACGCAAATTCAATTTTATACTGTGAAGCAAATAGTAATTATTGCAGGATTTTTTGTGTTGACGGAAGAGATATTCTTCTTGCAAAAACACTAAAAAATATTCATGAACAATTAATTCCTACCAATTTATTTCATAGAATTCATAAATCATATTTAGTAAATCTAAATTATATTTTGAGATTAAATAAAGCGGGTTCATTAGAAGTTGAGCTTCAAAATGGTGTTAAATTGCCCGTTTCATTTAGACAAAAAGAAAATTTCCTTAATGCATTTAAAGACAATATTGAAAAATAAATTGAGTTGTTGGTTGGTTAAAATAAAAAAGCCTCGCAAATTGCGAGGCTTTTTTTTATACTTAATTTATTTTATTAAGAATTGTGTTCTTGTTCAATTCTTTTGTGTTCAGCATCTGAAATTGTATCAACTAATACTGGAGTAGCAATGAATAATGAAGAATAAGTTCCAACAATAATTCCAATTAACATTGCAAATATAAATCCTCTGATTGATTCACCTCCGAAGATAAACATGATCAACAATACAAGAATCATCGTTAATGATGTATTAATTGTTCTAGACATGGTTGAATTGATAGATTGATTTACAATAGAATTGAAATTACCTTTCGCTTTACCTCCTAAGTATTCACGAACTCTATCAAATACAATTACAGTATCATTCATAGAATAACCGATAACCGTTAATATCGCTGCAATAAAATGTTGGTCGATTTCCATTCCAAAAGGCATGTATTTCCATAATAACGAATAAATTCCTAATACGAAGATAACGTCATGAGCAACAGCAGCAAGAGCTCCAAGTGAATATTGCCATTTTCTGAAACTTACTACTAAGTATAAACCAACAATTAACATAGCACCAATAACAGCCCAATAAGAATTGGTTTTGATATCATCAGCAACAGTTGGTCCAACTTTAGACGCTTGAAGTATTCCTAATTTTTTACCATCATAACTATTTACGAATTTATCGTAAGTCATTGAGGCATCAAAATGCTTTTTCAAGTTATCATAAAGTATTTTATTTACTGCTTGATCAGCTTCTGTACCTGCTTCAGCAACTTTATATTTTGTAGTAATTTTTAATTGGTTGTCTTTACCGAAAATTTTTGCTTCAGCACTACCGTCAAATACTTTCACTAATTCTTGTTTCACTTCTTCTGCAGAAACTGGTTTTTCAAATCGCACTTGGAAAGTTCTTCCTCCTACAAAGTCAACCCCTTGGTTCAAACCGTTAGTAGATAGTGAAATGATACTTACAATTACTACAACACTTGAAAAGATATAAGTGAATTTTTTTACACCTAAGAAGTCAAAGTGGAAGTTAGTAAAGAAGTTTTTAGAGAAACCAGTCACAAATGTTAACTTGCTTCCTTTATTTATACTCCAATCTAATAATATTCTGGTAATGAAAATAGAGGTAAATAATGATGTTGCTATACCTATTAATAATGTTAATGCAAATCCTTTAATTGGTCCTGTTCCAAATGAGAATAAAACGGCTCCAGTCAAAACGTGAGTTACATTCGCATCTACAATTGAACGCATGGCGCCTTTCCAACCGTAAGCGGCCTTAATGGCTTCTTCAAGAGTTCGTCCGAGTCGGAGTTCTTCTTTGGCTCTTTCATAAATAATGATATTAGCATCTACGGCAGTTCCCATTGTTAAAACGATACCAGCAATACCTGGCAAAGTCAATACAAAGTTAAAACTTGCCATTACACCAAATAAGAATAATAAGTTGATGGCAACCGCAATGTTGGCGAACCAACCTGTTTTACCATAATAAATCATCATCCAAAGTGAAACAATAAGCAAACCGATTAAAGCAGAATTGGTACCGTTGTCAATTGCTTCTTGGCCTAAGGATGGCCCCACAACTTCCGATTGAACAATTTCTGCAGAAGCTGGTAATTTTCCTGCTTCAAGAACGTTGGCTAAATCTTTGGATTCTGTTATGTCAAAATCTCCAGAAATTTGAGATCTTCCTCCAGAAATTGCTCCGTTTGTAACCCCTGGCGCTGAATAAACAACATTATCCAAAACGATTGCAATATTGCTTTTTTGCGTATATGCTTTTCCAGTTAAAACTTCCCAAGCTTTTGCGCCTTGACCATTCATTTGCATTTCTACAATTGGTTTGTTCAATTCATCAAAACTATCTTTTGCGCCGGTTACAACACCACCACTAATAGCTGCTTGATTGTTTCTATTTCCTTTTAAGGCATACAATTCAATCGTTTCAAGTTCTTTTTTGGTTTTTTCGTCAACATTCTTTTTTGGTTTTCCCCAAACGAATTTAGCGTAACGCTTATCGGCTGGCAATAAAACTCGAATGTCTTGTCTTTTTAAATAGCTATTAATTGCTGCAGTATCTTTTGGTGCAAAAACACCTAGAACTGGTCCACCACGTTGACCAATAAATTTACTTACAATAGGGCCTAAATTTTTAGCATCGGCAACCGTGTCTTTAACATTATCCGTTAATAAGGTATCAATTCCTTTTTTCTCAGTTTCTTTTAATTTAACTGCTGTTTTTTCGGTCAATTTTAAAGCTTCATTTGCAGAATTTAAAAACGCATCTAAATCATCCGTTTTATAGGTTTCCCAAAATTCTAATTGAGCAGTACTTGATAATATTTTTTTGATACGATCTACATCTTTTGCCCCTGGAAGTTCAATAAGAATTCTTCCTGATTCACCTACTTTTTGAATACTAGGTTGTGTCGCTCCAAATTTGTCAATACGAGACGTTAATACAATCATCGCACTTGAAATCGATTTTACTACTTTTTGTTTGATTACTTTTTTAACATCGGCATCCGACATTTTATAGTTAACCTCATCTCCTAAAATTTTATTGGCAAAAATATCTGGAGAAGATAATTTTATTTTTCCATCTGCAGCTTTCTCAAACTCGGCAAAAAACACTTCTAAATAATCTTGATTTCCTTGTCTGTTTTTACTAGCTTCTGCTAATGCTTGGTTGAAAATAGGATTCTTAGAATTATTAGATAATCCTTTAATGATATCTTTTACAGAAATTTGAAGTTGTACATTGATACCACCTTCTAGGTCTAATCCTTTGTTGATTTTTTTGTCTTTTACTTCATTGTAGGTAAAATCTGTAAATCCAAGATTAAATACTTTTTCTTTCCCGATTGAATCTAAGTATTTTAATTCTTTTTCAGAATTACCGTTAGCATACGTTTTAGCATCACTTTCTATTTTATGAGAAACAAAAGTGAATGAAAGTTGGTAAATACTCACCAATGCAAATAAAATTGCGAAAAATTTAATAAGTCCTCTATTCTGCATTATTACTATAGTTAATTAATTTTTATTCTATTATTATTTGTAAAATTGTTAAAAATAAATAAAGTTCTAAATATTTTAAATAAAATATAACTTCTTTGTCTATTCTCATTATTTTTTAGCTGACAAATATATAATTCTCTCAGAGATTAACCAATTTATTTATCGATTAATATCAAAAAAAAGACTGCATTTTTGCAGCCTTCTTAAAAAGTAGATTTTTTATTTATGCTAAAACAGATTTTAAATCTGCATTCATATTACGAACTGCTTCTGCACTTTTTGCAAAAAGGGCTTTTTCAGCATCATTTAATTTGATTTCTAGAATTTCTTCTACACCATTTTTACCGATGATACATGGAACTCCAATACAGATATCGCTTTGACCGTATTCGCCTTCTAGGAACACTGAACAAGCAATCATTTTTCTTTGGTTATTTAGAATTGAATCAACTAAATAGGCAACAGAAGCTCCTGGCGCATACCAAGCTGAAGTTCCTAAAAGACCTGTCAACGTTGCTCCACCAACCATAGTAGCAGCGGCTACTTTCTCTAATTCTTCAGTAGATAAAAACTCAGAAACTGGAATTCCATTGTAAGAAGCCAAACGGGTTAAAGGAATCATTGTAGTATCCCCATGACCGCCAATTACCATTGCTGAAATATCATTAGAAGGAGTAGCTAAAGCATCCGCTAAATAGTATCTAAAGCGCGAGCTATCAAGAGCTCCACCCATTCCAATTATTCTATTTTTTGGTAAACCTGTAGCTTTTAAAGCTAAATAAGTCATCGTATCCATTGGATTTGAAACTACAACCACAATTGTGTTTGGCGAAAACTTTAATACATTTTCAACTACTGTTTTTACAATTCCAGCGTTAATACCAATTAACTCTTCGCGAGTCATTCCAGGTTTTCTCGGAATTCCTGAAGTAATAACTACCACATCACTGTTAGCTGTCTTTGAGTAATCATTTGTAACTCCAGAAACTCTAGTATTAAACCCAGTATTTGTAGCACATTGCATAATATCCATAGCTTTACCTTCGGCAAAACCTTCTTTAATATCTAATAATACTACTTCACTTGCAATTCCTCTGTATGAAATTGCGTCCGCACAAGATGCTCCCACATTTCCTGCTCCTACTATTGTAACTTTCATTTTTATTGTTTTATATTTAATTAAATTCGTACTGAACTGCAAAATTTGAATTTACAAATTTACCAAATGCAAAGGTAGATTGTAAAAACACTTTGTTAATTTTATATCTACAAGAAACTTCTCCTAAATAATTAGTTTTAGTTTTGTAAATTTCTTTTATTTTTTCATTAAAAATTTCTTGAAATGGAATTGCTTGTCCTGGTGGAACATCGCCAATAAACTTATATTTTATATCACTTCTATTAGCAATTATTCCAGCCATAATTTCAAACCTTTTAAATTCTTTTGAAACATTATATTGAAATTGCCAAGTATCTACTAATCCATTTATTTGATTAATACCTAACGCAAGTCCATTGTTTGATGGTGGAATAAACCCAAAACTAATATTCTCATTGGAATAACATACCAAACCGGACATGTTAATCTTCTTTTGAGTTAATGATTTGAAATATTGGTCGATGTTGTGTTTTAATCCATACCCATAAACTTGATAATTACCACTTTTCAATTTGGTAACTGGAGAATATTTCAATATTAATTCTGTCCCATACCAAATTGCTACAGATCCAGTAAAATGCGAATAGTAAACCTGCTCTGCATTAACTCCTTGAGGGGTTTGAAAAAACACCTGATCGTTGCCTATATAACCATTCAAATTATATTGCTGGCTATTACCTAGTGTTGTGGGTACTGTCGCTGAGTTTACTGGAGCCCAATTGGCATCATAAAGACTGAAAAATGTTAAATCAGAATTTTTAATTTCAAATTCTCTATCTGCCTTTGGAACAAAAAAAACATTATTATTAAATCCTAATGTTACATCCCATAGTTTTCGTTTTTTTGGCGATGACAACCAACCCGAAGAAGCTTGATAAATCGAAGCGTCTGAAGCTGGTGTAATATACCTATCACAATAAAAAATAGCATCATTTAATAATCGACCAAAGGCTTCTAATTCTTGAGCTGTTTGTGAAAACGAAATATTGGAAACAAATAATAATAGGAATAATATCTTTTTCATTAATTAGGCGTCAATATTAGCATATACGGCATTTTTCTCGATGAATTCTCTTCTTGGCGGTACTTCATCCCCCATTAACATTGAGAAAACTCTATCTGCTTCTACCATGCTATCTATAGTGATTTGACGTAATGTTCTGAAATTAGGATCCATTGTGGTTTCCCATAATTGCTCTGCATTCATCTCTCCAAGACCTTTATAACGTTGAATAGCGGCGCTACCTCCCATTCTTTCATTCGCTTGATCGCGTTGCACATCATTCCATGGAATGATGTG
>CANKZE010000019.1 GCA_947488545.1 Bacteroidota bacterium | reverse complement strand
CATTAAATAATCTTGCAACAACAACGTATACATTTACACCGGCTCCGGGGCAGTGTGCGCTTACCGCAACTAAATCTATTATTGTTAATCCTGTTTTAGGAGTAACTGTAAATAGCCCAGTAGTTTGTTCAAACACTTCGGCAACAATTACAGCTACACCAACTATTCCAGGTAATTATACTTATACTTGGACTGTTCCTACAGGAGTAACGAATCCAGGTAACGTACCTTCATTTAACGCAACAGTTTCTGGAGCATATACTGTTGTTATCACTCAACAAAATAATTTCTGTAATTCGGATTTTGAAAGTCCTACAGGAATTGCTATGGGTTCATTAGGATTCATTAATCAAAATAATTTCCAATGTTGGAGAACTACTGCAACAGACGGATTGATTGAAGTTTGGACTAACGGTACTGAAAGCACTAACGCTTATTCTGGAACTCAATTTATCGAATTAAACGCGAATCAGGTTTCTACACTATTCCAAAACATTTCAATTATACCAGGATCTTCTGTAAATGTTTCATTTGCACATAGAGGGCGTTTTTCTGGTACTGATGTTATGAGAGTTGAAATTGGACCTGTTGGTGGGCCATACGTAAGTTTAGGAAACTTCTCAGCTACACCAAGTGCATGGGTATTTAACAGTGTTAATTACACATTCCCAAACAACGGGGTTACTAATTACACAGTTAGATTTGTATCAGTAAGTTCGGGATCTGGAAACCTTACAGTTGGTAACTTTATAGATGCTGTTTCAATTACAGGTTTAGGATGTTCTTCTTTACCAGTTACAGGAAATGCACTTATAAGCCCAGTGAGAACTCCTACATTTACTCAAATTCCTACTTTATGTCAGAATAGCGTTGCGCCTTCTTTGCCAACAACTTCTACAAATACACCTGCCATAACAGGAACATGGAATGCAGCTATTAATACAGCAAATATAGGATCGACTACTTTTACGTTTACACCAGCTGCTAATCAATGTGCTAATACAGCTACAATGTCAGTTGCTGTTGCCGCATCACCAGTAGCAACATTTAATTACGATTCATCATCCTATTGTAAAACAGGAGCAAATCCTTTGATTTCTTATGTTAATGGTGGAGGGCCAGGAGTATTTACTTCTACAACAGGTCTTACATTAAATAGTACAACAGGAGCAATTGACTTGTCTACAAGTACACCAGGAAATTATACAATTACAAATACTATTGCGGCTACTTCTTCTTGTCCTGGAGTAACAGCGACTTTCCCAATAACAATTACTGCGGCTCCAATTGCGTCATTTAATTATGCAGGAACTCCATATTGTATAAACGGAACTAATCCAAGCCCTACATTTACTGGCGGTGGAGTTGCAGGAACATTTACTTCTACAACAGGATTAAGCATCAACGCTACAACTGGAGTAATCAATTTAGCAGCAAGCACGCCTGGAAATTATACTGTTACAAATACTATTGCTGCTGCAAATGGTTGTTTACAAGTTCAATCAACCACTCAAGTAACAATAACAGCCCTTCCGGTTGCAGCATTTACTTATAATTCAGCTATTTATTGTAAAACGGGAGCAAACCCTGTAATCAATATAACTGGCACTACAGGAGTATTTACTTCTACAACAGGACTAGCATTAAATAGTTCTACTGGAGCAATTGATTTATCTACAAGTACGCCTGGAAATTATACTATTACTAATACGATAGCTGCTGCTGCTGGATGTAGTTCAGTTACTGCAACTTTCGCTATTACTATTACTGCGCCACAAGTAGCGTCTTTCAGTTATACTGGATCTCCATATTGTAAAAACGGAACGAATCCAAGCCCAACATTTTCTGGCGGAGGTATTGCAGGAACATTTACTTCAACTACTGGTTTAAGTATTAATGCAGCTAATGGAGCGATCAATTTATCTGCAAGTACAGCAGGTGTTTATACTGTAACAAATACAATTGCTGCTTCTGGAGGATGTCCAGCTGTAGTTGCTACAGCACAAGTAACAATTACCAACTTACCTGCTGCTACAATTGCTTATAGTGATGCATTCTATTGTTATAACAATACAGGCACACAAACAGTAACATTAACAGGAACAACGGGCGGTACATTTAGCGCATCTCCTTCAGGACTTTCAATTAGTGCTACTTCAGGATCTTTTAACGTGAGTACAAGTGCTGCAGGGCCTTATACAGTAACTTATACAATGGCTGCCGCTGGAGGATGTCCTCAAGTAACAGCAACTACTACGTTCACAATTATACCTCAAATCAATGTTCAATTGACTGCAGTGTGTGTTGGCCCAGACTTTACAATTACTGCATTGCCAGTAGCTGGATCGTTTAATCCTGCAAATGCTTCATATGAATGGAGTGGGCCTAATGGATTTACATTTGGACCTACATCAAATCCTTCAATAGTTATTAGTACACCAGGAAATTATATCTCAACTGTAACTGTTAATGGTTGTAGATATGTTACTACACAACAAGTGGATGGAATTACATGTACAATTCAAAAAGGAATTTCTCCAAATGGTGATGGAGATAACGAAGCGTTTATTTTGTCTGATGTGAAATCGTTAAGTATCTTTAATAGATACGGAACGAGAGTATATAGCCATGGAGAAAATTACACCAATCAATGGCGAGGACAATCTGAAAGCGGAAGCGAACTCCCTGATGGAACCTATTATTATGTAATTACAAGAAATTCAGGAAATTCTATTACTGGATGGATCTATATTAATCGATAATATTAAGATTTTATAAGCGCTGATATAATTCAGCGCTTATTAATCCTAAATTTTACCCTTATGAAAAAAATATTTTTACTAGCTCTTTTATTTTTAATATCATTTCTTGATGTTAATGCACAACAAGCACCACATTATACACAATATATGTATAATATGAACATAATAAATCCTGCTTATGCTGGTTCAAAAGAAAATTTATCTTTTGGATTATTGTATAGAAAGCAATGGATTCAAATTGAAGACGCCCCAACAACATTCTCCTTTTCGGGATCTTCACCTGTTGGAAAAAATGTTGGTTTAGGTTTGTCAATTCTTTCTGATAGAATAGGTCCAGTTGAAGAGAACAATGTTTATGGAGACTTCTCTTATACATTAAATTTAGGTGGAGAATCAAGATTGGCTTTCGGTTTAAAAGCAGGGGTTACTTTTCAAAAAATTGGACTAAGAAGTTTAATTCAACCAACACTTCCAGATCCTAATGATGGCGCTTTTCAAGAAAACACAAACAACTCTAAATTTAACCTTGGTACAGGATTGTTTTATTACACAGATAATTACTACGTAGCATTTTCTATCCCAAATATGTTAAAATCAGTTCATCTTGATTATAATGGAAGAAAATATGGTACTGAAACGCAACATTATTTCCTTACCGGAGGTTATGTATTTGACGTTAATCCTGACTTGAAATTTAAACCTTTCGGGATGATAAAATCAGCAGTAGGAACTCAACCATCTTTAGATCTTTCAACTAATTTCTTATACCAAGAAAAATTTGAAGCAGGAGCTACCTATCGATTAAATGATTCATTTGGTTTAATGGTTAACTACGCAATCAATCCTTCTTTAAGAGTTGGATATGCCTACGACCATATCGTTTCTGACCTGAATGTAACAACACCATCTTCGCACGAAATCATATTATTATTTGATTTATACGTACCGAAAAAAGTATCACATTCACCTAGATATTTCTAATATAAATAACATCTGTAATGAAAAATATATTTCTTATATTGAGTTTTGTGTTTGTTAGCACAATATCTGTTAAAGCACAAGACAGCCAAACTGCTTGGGCCGATAAATTATTTAAACGTTTCGAATATCTAGATGCTAGTAAAGAATATTTAAAACTAGTTGGGACGGGTATAAAACAAAATTATATTTACAACCAACTTGCAGAAAGTTATTATAACATGTTTAATACTACAGAAGCTATTAAATGGTATGCACTTTCATTAACTCAGCCACAAGAAGCAGAAACGTATTTTAAATATGCCCAAATGCTTAAAGCTGCCGGAAGATATGAAGAATCAAATGCTCAAATGGCAATTTTTGCAAGTAAAAACCCAAAAGACATTAGAGCAATTTTATTCAACGAAAACCCAAATTACATTCCTAAATTACTTAGCAAACAAAAAGAATTTAATTTAGTTCCTGTTACAATCAATAGTCAATATACAGATTTCGGACCGAAGTTGACAAACGATAATACATTGTATTTTTCAAGTTCAAGAAAAATTTCTAAGAAAAAAACAGGATGGAAAGAGGAATCTTACCTTGATGTTTATCAAGCGTCTTTACTTGAAAATGATTCTTTAAGCACGCCAACTGAAGTGGAAGATATCAATACAATATGGCATGATGGGCCTGCCTGCGTTAGCTCTGACGGAAATACAATTTATTTTTCAAGAGACAGCCGCGTGATTGATGATTACGAAGACATTAAAAACATCAAAACTAAATTTAGTCAAATGTACCTTTTCAAGGCTACAAAGGTGAATAATAAATGGTCTGAAGCAAAACAATTGCCTTTTAATAGTAAGACTTATTCAATTAGTAATCCAAGTATAAGCATTGACGGGAAAACATTATATTTTAATTCCAATATGCCAGGTGGATTTGGTGGAAATGACATATGGAAAGTAGATGTTTCTGAAGGTGATGTTTATGGAACACCAGTTAATTTAGGATCGAAAATAAATACTGAAGGGAACGAACAATTTCCTTCAATTACAGATGATAATTTGCTTTATTTTTCATCAGATTCTAGACAAGGGCTTGGAGGTTTAGACATTTACTTTATTAATTTAAATAAATCAGAAAATGCTCTAAATCTTGGGAAACCTGTTAATAGCGAAAAAGATGATTTCTCTTTTTCATTTAATACAAAACGCAACCTAGGTTTCTTCTCTAGTAATCGTGAAGAATCGGATGATTTATACATCGCAAAACCTATTTGTAACGTAGAATCTACAATCCATGTTACCAATGCTGTTTCAGGAATTATTTTGGAAGGAGCGAGCGTAGCAATTTTAGATGATAAAAAGAATATTATCGAGACTAAAATTTCAGATGCAAACGGGAATGTTGATTTTATTCTAGAATGTAACACTGAATACAGCCTTCAAGTTGCTAAAGACGGATACGAAAGCGGAGTATTTAGTATTGCAAAAAACAAAGGCGGAAAGTTAACTGTTCCAACACCACTTAATCCAATTGAGGTTATTATTAAACCAACAGAAATTGTATTAAATCCTATTTATTTTGAATTCAATAAAAGCAATATTACTCAAGAAGGAGCCTTTGAATTGGATAAATTAGTTCAAGTAATGAAAGCCAATGAAAAGCTTGTTATTTTCGCTAAATCACATACAGATAATAGAGGAAGTGATGTTTATAACATGAATTTATCTGACAGAAGAGCTAAATCTACTGTTCAATATATACTTTCTAAAGGAATTGCAGTAGGGAGAATTACTGGAAAAGGTCTTGGAGAAAGCGAACCAAAAGTGGATTGTAAAGAGGCTTGTACTGAAGAAGAGCACGCTCAAAACAGACGTTCTGAATTCTTAATTGTGAAATAAACATTTTATTTAAATATTAAAGCCGAGTTTGGATAATTCTAAACTCGGCTTTTTCGTTTTAATTACCCATAAAAACATAACTTTCGGAGTTTCACTTTCTACTTTCGATATAAATTTATTACTTTCGCAAAACGATTTAAGAAAAGGATAAAATGAGCACTAAATTTACTGAATACAAGGGACTTGACTTGCCAAACGTGGCGTCAGAAGTACTTGATTTTTGGAAAAAAGAAAACATATTCGAGAAGAGTATTACCACTCGCGATGGCAATCAGCCATTCGTATTTTTTGAAGGGCCGCCATCTGCAAATGGTTTACCTGGGATTCATCACGTGATGGCCCGAGCAATTAAAGATATTTTTTGTAGATATAAAACTCAAAAAGGATTCCAAGTAAAGCGAAAAGCAGGTTGGGACACTCATGGTTTGCCCGTGGAATTAGGAACCGAAAAAGAACTTGGAATTACCAAAGAAGACATTGGTAAAACAATTTCTGTAGAGCAATATAACGAAGCTTGTAAAAAAACAGTAATGCGTTACACAGATGTGTGGAACGATTTAACTGAAAAAATGGGTTACTGGGTTGATATGGAAGATCCATATGTAACTTATAAATCAAAGTACATGGAATCGGTTTGGTGGCTTTTAAAGCAAATCTATGATAAAGATTTGATGTATAAAGGTTACACCATTCAGCCGTATTCTCCAAAAGCTGGAACTGGATTGTCTTCTCATGAAGTTAACCAACCAGGAAGTTATAGAGACGTTACCGACACAACTGTTGTAGCTCAATTTAAAGCACAAAACGAAACATTACCTAGTTTTTTAAAAGATTATGGCGATATCTATATCTTAGCTTGGACTACAACGCCTTGGACTTTACCAAGTAATACAGCATTAACCGTTGGACCAAAAATAGATTACGTTTTAGTCGAAACTTTTAATCAATATACCTATTTACCTTCAAAAGTAATTTTGGCTAAGAATTTAGTTGGAAAACAATTCTCAAAAGGCTTTTTCGAAAGCAAAGACCCATCTGATTTTGATAATTTCAAAGCTGGTGATAAACAAATTCCGTATAAAATTTTAACCGAATGCAAAGGGTTAGATTTAGTTGGAATCCGTTACGAACAATTAATGCAATTAGCATTACCTTATCAAAATCCTGAAAATGCATTCCGAGTAATTTCGGGAGATTTTGTTACTACTGAAGATGGAACTGGAATTGTTCATACTGCGCCTACTTTTGGTGCAGACGATGCTAAAGTGGCAAAAGAAGCCGTTCCTGAAGTTCCTCCAATGTTAGTATTGGACGAAAATGGGAACCCTGGACCTTTGGTAGATTTGCAAGGTAAATTCACTTCTCACACCGGTGTTTATGCTGGAAAATATGTTAAAAATGAATATTACAGCGAAGGCGAAGCCCCAGAACGTTCAGCCGATGTGGAAATCGCCATTCAGCTAAAAGAAGAAAACAAAGCCTTTAAAGTTGAGAAATACGTTCACAGTTACCCACATTGTTGGAGAACTGATACGCCAATTTTGTATTATCCATTGGATTCTTGGTTCATAGAAATTACAAAAGTACGTGATAGAATGTTCGACTTGAACGAAACCATCAATTGGAAACCTAAAGCAACAGGTGAAGGACGTTTCGGAAACTGGTTAAAAAATGCTAACGATTGGAATTTATCGCGATCTAGATATTGGGGAATCCCATTGCCAATTTGGAGGAGTGAAGACGGGACAGAAGAAATTTTAATTGGTTCTGTAGAAGAATTATATAAAGAAATTGAGAAATCAATCACTGCGGGATTCCAAAAAACAAATCCGTTTGAAGGGTTTGAAGTGGGGAATATGGCTGAAGCCAATTATGATTTGGTTGATTTACACAAAAATGTAGTTGACGAAATTACTTTAGTTTCTGAATCTGGGAAACCAATGAAAAGGGAATCCGATCTAATCGATGTTTGGTTCGACTCGGGAGCGATGCCTTATGCTCAATGGCACTATCCATTCGAAAACAAAGAATTAATTGATGGAAACAAAGCCTTTCCTGCCGATTTTATCGCGGAAGGAGTAGATCAAACTAGAGGTTGGTTTTATACTTTACATGCTATTTCAACTTTGGTTTTTGACAAAGTATCTTATAAAAATGTAGTTTCAAACGGATTGGTATTAGACAAAAACGGGCATAAAATGTCAAAGCGTCTAGGAAATGCCGCAGATCCATTTGATACTTTATTAGAATACGGCCCAGACGCTACTCGTTGGTATATGATTTCAAATGCCAATCCGTGGGACAATTTAAAATTCGATTTAGAAGGGATTGCAGAAGTTCGACGTAAATTTTTCGGCACGTTATACAATACTTATTCGTTTTTTAGTTTGTATGCTAATATTGATAATTTCAAATATTCAGAAGCACCAATTCCAGTAAGTGATCGCCCTGAAATAGACCAATGGATCATTTCAGAATTGAACACTTTGATAAAAACAGTTGATGCTGCATATGCAGATTACGAGCCTACAAAAGCGGCTAGAGCAATTTCTGATTTTGTTCAGGAAAACCTAAGTAACTGGTACGTTCGCTTGTGTAGAAGACGTTTTTGGAAAGGCGAATACGCTCAAGATAAAATTGCGGCTTACCAAACTTTGTACGAATGTTTATTGGCGATAAGCAAATTAGGCGCTCCAATTGCTCCATTTTTCATGGATAAATTATACAGAGATTTAACATTAGCAACACAATCAGAAAATTTTGAAAGTGTACATTTGGCTGATTTTCCTCAATGCGTTGAAAAGTATGTTGATAAATCGTTAGAGAGTAAAATGGAGAAAGCGCAAACTATCTCTTCATTAGTATTATCTCTTAGAAAAAAGGAAATGATAAAAGTGCGTCAACCTTTACAAAAGATAATGATACCAATACTTGAAGAGAGTCAACGTGCTGAAATTGAAGCAGTTTCCGACTTAATAAAAGCAGAGGTAAACGTGAAAGAGATTGTACTTTTAGACGATGCTTCAGGGATATTAGTCAAACAAATTAAGCCTAATTTTAAGACATTGGGCCCGAGATTTGGAAAAGATATGGGCTTGATTGCCAAGGAGATACAAGGATTTTCTTCGGATCAAATAAATAAATTTGAAAGAGAAGGAGAAATTAGTATTATAATTCAAGAAAAAAGTATAATTTTAACATTACAAGAAGTTGAAATATCGTCCCAAGACATAGAAGGTTGGCTGGTAGCCAATTCAAATGGAATCACAGTGGCATTAGATATTTCAATTTCTGAGGAATTGCATCAGGAAGGAATTGCACGAGAATTAGTAAATAGAATTCAGAACATTAGAAAGGACTCTGGATTTGAAGTTACCGATAAAATCAAAGTCCAAATTCAAAGAAATGGAGATTTGGAAACAGCAGTTTTAAATAATGAAGCCTATATAAAATCAGAAACATTAACCGATATACTGGTTTTTGTAGACGATTTAGAAAGTGGAGTTGCAATTGAATTTGACGAAATAACAACAAGAATAGCAATTAATAAATAAGAATAGAATGGCAGATGATACATTAAGATACTCTGATGCAGATTTAGCAGAGTTCAAAGAGCTGATAATAAATAAAATACACAAAGCACAAACTGATTTAGAGTTGATAAAAAGTGCTTATATGAATGACTTAAACAACGGAACAGACGATACGTCTCCAACGTTCAAAGCATTTGAAGAAGGTAGCGAAACGATGTCAAAAGAAGCAAACTCACAATTGGCAATTCGTCAAGAAAAGTTTATTCGCGACTTGAAAAACGCGCTTTTCCGTGTTGAAAATAAAACTTATGGTTTCTGTAAAGTAACTGGAAAATTAATTAGCAAAGAAAGATTGTTAGTAGTTCCTCATGCCACAATGAGTATTGAAGCTAAGAATTTGCAGCGATAATAAAATTTTCACAATAATTATAAACGCTCCTTTCTAGGGGCGTTTTGTATTAAAAATAGTATTATTTTTGCGGTATCAAAATTTACAAAATGTCATTAAAGAAAGCCTATTTATTAATTTTCATTATTTTATTAATTGACCAAATTTCGAAACTCTACATTAAAACTCATTTTATTTTAGGTGAGGAAGTGGAAGTTTTTAGTTGGTTCAAAATTCTATTTATTGAAAATGAAGGAATGGCTTGGGGTACGCAAATCCCAGGTTCTTACGGAAAAATAATACTTACACTTTTCAGATTAGTTGCCGTAACAGGAATTGCCTACTGGCTTTGGGACGCAGTTAAAAAACAAAGTTCTAATTTTTTAATTGTAGCCATAGCGCTCATTTTTGCCGGAGCTTTTGGTAACATTATCGATTCTGTTTTCTATGGTGTTTTTTTCGATGACAGTTACCATACTGTTGCAACACTATTCTCAGACAAACCTTACGGTGAATTATTTTATGGGAAAGTAGTAGATTTATTTTATTTTCCTATTTGGGAAGGAAATTTACCAACTTGGTTACCATTTTGGGGCGGAAAATTCTTCACTTTCTTCAATGCTATTTTCAATGTTGCCGATATGGCAATTTCAACAGGAGTTGGAATACTAATTGTATTCAATAAAAGAGCCTTCCCTAAAACTCAAGTTGCAGAGTAAATTTAGAATTTAATTATTCTGTTTGGAGTTACGCAATAATTGAGTTGGATGTCTGTAGCATTGATATCTGAAATTACTTCTTCATGTTCAAAGAAAGACAAACCAATTTTAATAGTATTTTGAGTGCATTCCGCTAAAAATTTATCGTAGAACCCTTTTCCATAACCAACGCGATTTCCATTTTTATCATACGCTAATAAAGGGACAAAAACCACTTCCATTTTGTTTGAAGGCACTTCTCCCGAAGCCTCGGGACCGTTTACAGGTTCAGGAATATTGTATTCGTTTTTTTTGATTTTTGTGTTATCGGTCAATAAAAAATGGGTCATTTTTCGAGTTTCAAAATCACTTTTCGAAATACAAATTTCTTTGTCCTTTCCAGATAATAAATGTAAAAGATATTCGGTATTGACTTCTTTCTGTTCTTCAATGGGAAGAAAAACATGAAAATACGTTTTCTCCCAAATTGGAAGTGACAAGACTTCATTGGCAATAGCCAAACTAAATTCTTCAATCTGATTTTCAGATAAAGAATTACGAAGTTCCTTGTATTTTAAACGAATTTCTTTTTTAAACATCGCTAATTTGGGTTGAAATATGATAAATGGCATCACCTTGGTAAACAATTGGCGCGTCATTTACATTGATTATATATCCTGAATTAGGGGCTTTTACCGTAAATTCAATTTTCCCATAGGGATCAGAAATGGTGGCTAGTATTTGCCCTCTAGTAACATAATTTCCAATCTGGGTATAACCGTGAAACATTCCTGAATATTTAGCCCGAATCCAGTTCGATTTACTGATATAGATAGTTGGTTTTTCAGGATAGGTAACTTCTTTTTTTTCACTCAGCATCCCAAGATGGTCTAATACTCTCTTTGTTCCTTCAATTCCTTCTTGCGTTACCTCTTCATTAATATTCACCGATTTTCCACCTTCAAACAGCAACATTTTTACGCCCAATTTATCGCAAGCATTTCTAAATGACCCTGCAATATTTTTTGAATACAATCCAAAAGGGGCATGAAAAATATCAGCCAATTTTTTTAATTCAGCATTTTTGGGAACAATTCTAATTTGCGGAGCGTTGAATCTACTAGCGCCACCAGCATGAAAATCAATTGCATAATCAATGTGTGGCATAATTTCCTTTAACAGATAAAAGGCAAATCTGCTGGCTAGGGATCCTTTTTTACTTCCAGGGAAAACTCGATTTAAATCTCTTTTATCAGGAAATTCCCGAGTTTGATTGACAAATCCAAATACATTTATCACCGGAATGCAAATGATGGTTCCTGTTTTTGGTTTGTTGATATTTTTGGTAATTATTTGTCTTACAATTTCAATTCCGTTAATTTCATCTCCATGTAATCCGGCAGAAAGTAGAATTGTTGGCCCGCTGAATTTTGATCGTTCTACAATAATTGGAACTTTTAATTTGGTCATGGTATGCAAAGTTGCAATTTCCATATTGATCGTTTTGCTTTCACCAGGCAAAACAGTTTCCTTAAAAATAGTGATGCTTTTATGTTCTAAAGTACTCATAAATTTATTAAAACGTTAAAAGTAGAAAATTATGGGTTATAAATAAGAAGTTCTCGTTTGTTTTTCGCTTTTAAATGCGAGATTTTGTAAATTTGAAAACCAATAAAATGCTAACCGTTTTTTTTGGATTGAAATAATTTATAAATGCAAAATCCTTCTTTACAACTTCAGATACAAACTTTACCCGATGGCCCTGGGGTGTATCAATATTATGATAAAGAGGATAAAATTTTATATGTTGGCAAAGCCAAAAATCTTAAAAAAAGAGTGGCGTCCTATTTTAATAAAATTCATGATACCGCCAAAACGAATGTCCTTGTAAAAAAGATTGTTACCATAAAACACATTGTCGTTCCTACTGAAACGGATGCCCTTTTATTGGAAAACAATTTAATCAAAACATTACAGCCACGTTACAATGTGATGTTACGAGACGATAAAACCTATCCTTGGATTTGCATCAAAAAAGAAGCTTTCCCTAGAATTTTTCCTACTCGAAGAATGGTAAAAGACGGATCGGAATATTTTGGCCCTTATACTTGTTTTAAAACCGTAAATACTATTTTAGATTTAATAAAAGAATTGTATCCGTTACGAACTTGCAACTATGATTTGAGTCAAAAAAACATTGAAAACAATAAATTCAAAGTTTGTTTAGAATATCATATTGGGAATTGTAAAGGCCCATGCGAAGCACATGAAACAACTGAAAATTATCAAAAGCAAGTAGATGCAATTCGTGAAATATTGAAGGGAAATTTCAAAGAAAGTCAAAGGGAGTTTAAAAGGCTAATGAATGATTTTGCTTCCAAAATGCAATTTGAGGAAGCTCAAAAAATCAAAGAAAAAATCGACGTTTTAGAGAATTATCAATCTCGTTCGACAATAATAAATCCAAAAATCACCAATATTGATGTGTTTTCTATCGTTTCTGATGAAAGCGCAGCATTTGTAAATTTCTTGCAAATTTCTCACGGCTCGATAATTCGTTCCCATACATTAGAAATTAAAAAGAAATTGGATGAATCCGATGAAGAGTTATTGGAACTTGCCATTATTGAATTGAGAGACCGATTTAATTTATTATCAAAAGAGATTATTGTTCCTTTTCCTGTTAATTTAGGGGAAAACATAAAAATTACCATTCCTCAATTGGGAGATAAAAAGCAAATTTTAGATTTGTCGATTAGAAATGCCAAATTTTACCGAATAGATCAATTAAAACAGCTTCAAATTGTAGATCCTGAAAGACATTCTAACCGAATTATGGCTCAAATGCAAAAAGATTTACGCCTTTCTGAAGAGCCACGACATATTGAGTGTTTTGATAATTCCAATATTCAAGGAACCAATCCTGTTTCTGCTTGTGTGGTTTTTAAAGATGGAAAACCTAGCAAAAAAGATTACCGACATTTCAATATTAAAACCGTTGTTGGTCCCGATGATTTTGCTTCGATGGAAGAAGTTGTTTTTAGAAGGTACAAGAGAATGCTGGAAGAAAACCAACCGTTACCGCAATTAATAATTATTGACGGCGGAAAAGGGCAATTATCATCAGCATTGAAAAGCATTGACGAATTGGGATTACGGGGTAAAATCGCCATAATTGGAATTGCAAAAAGGCTAGAAGAACTTTTCTATCCCGGAGATTCTGTTCCATTATATTTAGATAAAAAGTCGGAAACGTTAAAGGTAATTCAGCACTTAAGAAATGAAGCCCATCGATTTGGGATTACATTTCATAGGGATAAACGAAGTAAATCGGCGCTAAATTCCTCTATTGAAACCATCCCAGGGATTGGTGAAAAAACGATGCTGACATTAATCAAGCACTTCAAAAGTGTTAAAAGATTGAAATTGGCATCAGAAAAAGAAATTTCAGAGGTGGTAGGTGTTTCAAAAGCCAAAAAAATTACCGACTTTTACAAAACCATTTAAAGCCTAAAAATGAAAAATATAGCCGCCATATTACTCTTTATTTTTGTTTTAACTCAAAACACTTTCTCACAAGATACTATTAAAACGCGACCTAAAATTGGATTGGTTTTAAGCGGTGGTGGAGCGAAAGGATTTGCGCATATAGGCGTGATAAAAGTACTTGAAAACGCCGGAGTGAAAATCGATTATATTGGCGGAACAAGTGTTGGATCGGTAATTGGAGCGCTTTATGCATCGGGATATAATGCGGCACAGTTGGATTCTATTTTTAGAGATACTGATTTTAATAATCTTATAACAGACTATATTCCCCGCTCATCAAAGAATTTTTACGAGAAAAGAAATGATGAATTGTATGCCTTTTCATTGCCTGTAAATAATTTTAAAGTTGGAATCCCATTGTCATTATCCAAAGGGATGTTCAATTATAATTTAATAAATAGGTTGACCAAGCACGTTAGAGAAATTCATGACTTTAATAAATTGCCGATTCCTTTTTTATGCATGGCAACCGATATAGAAACTGGTCAACAAGTAGTTTTAGACAAAGGGTATTTGGCAAAAGCATTAATAGCAAGTTCAGCTTTTCCATCGATTTTTGCGCCTGTTGAATTGGATGGAAAATTACTTGTAGATGGAGGAGTTTCAAATAATTTTCCAGTAGATGAAATCAGAAAACTAGGTGCGGATATTATAATTGGCGTGGATGTTCAGGACGAAATTAAAGACCGAAACAATTTGAATGACGCCACTAAAATATTGGTGCAAATTAACAATCTTCAAATGATTGAAAAAATGAAAGCGAATAAAGCCGCTACCGATATTTACATAAAACCAGAAGTAAATCAATACGGGATCATATCATTTGATGCAATCGAGGAAATTATTAACAGAGGTGAAAAAGCGGCAAATGACCAACTAGATAAAATAAAGAAATTAACCAATCCTATAGAAAATTATAAAAAAGAAAAGCTAAATGTTGGCAATGATTCACTTCATATTAAATACATCAACATCAATTTTTTGCCTAATTACACTCGTTCCTATGTCTTAGGGAAGTTAGGATTCAATGCGAATAGCAAAATAGTATATGATGATCTTAGAATAGGAACCGATAATTTAAGTGCTACTCAAAACTTTAAATCCATAACCTACACAATAGATAGAAATAACAACCACGACGATTTAAATATAAATTTAGTAGAAAGTCCTCAAAATACATTGTTAAAATTTGGATTGCATTATGACGGGTTATTCAAAAGTGCTTTTCTGGTTAATTTAACTGAAAAAAAAGTACTTTCAAAAAACGACGTTGCTTTCGTTGATGTCGCTTTGGGAGATAATTTTAGATACAACTTAGAATATTATATAGACAATGGATTTCACTGGAGTTTTGGAATAAAATCGAAATATAGTGGTTTTTCTAAAAATGTACCAATCGGCTTTCTGTCTAATTTTGCTAATTCACAACTAGGCATAAATACATTGAATATTGAATATTTAGACTTCACCAATCAAGCCTATGTTCAAACCGTTTCTTTCCAAAAATTTCTATTAGGAATTGGGATTGAAAATAAAAATCTTAAAATTAGTTCAGAAACCATTTCAAATTCAAATTCTGTTTTAGAAAACAATAATTATTGGAGTGTATTTGAATCTTTAAAATACGATTCATTTGACAATAAATATTTTCCAAAGAAAGGATGGTCCTTTTCAACCAATATTAATACTTATATAAGTTCTTCCAATTTTGAAAATCAATTTGAACCCTTTTCAATTGCAAAAAGTGAATTTAGTATCGTAAAAACTTTTTTTGATAAAGCCACCATTCAGTTTCAAGCAGATGCCGGATTAAAGTTTGGAAAAGGAAGCGAGCCATTATTAGATTTTGCTTTAGGTGGATTTGGATTTAATCCAATAAATAATATTAGATCATTTTACGGATATGATTTTTTGAGTATTACTGGGAATAGTTTTATTAGAACGGCATTGACCATCGATTATGAATTTTATAAAAAAAGCCATGTCAATTTTTCCGGAAATTTTGCTCAGGTAAACAACGAATTGTTTGAAAATACCGATTGGATTTCACAACCAAAATTCTCAGGATATGCTTTAGGTTACGGCTTGGAAACTATTGTTGGACCGGCAGAAATTAAGTATACCTGGTCGCCTGAGTTAAATAAAGGATATACTCTAATTTCAATTGGTTTTTATTTTTAATATTATTTTATTCAAATAATTTTAAAATGTACAATGTTGTATAAAATTCTATATATTTGAAAATATTTATAAAAAACACATATTATGTCTATTTGGAGAGTTAAACCAGTTTCTGCTTTTGAAGCTGACATGAAAAAAAACGATTTAAAAAGAGTACTTACAAAATGGGGTTTAACCTCATTAGGAATTGGTGCTATTATTGGAGGTGGAATATTTACATTAACGGGTATTGCCGCACATGATTATGCCGGACCCGCACTTGCCCTTTCCTTTGTAATTGCTGGTATTGGATGTTTATTCGCTTCTTTATGCTATGCCGAGTTTGCTTCGGTATTACCAGTTGAAGGATCTGCCTATGCCTATGCTTATGGTACAGTTGGAGAACTTTTCGCTTGGTTTATTGGATGGAATCTTATTCTCGAATACATGATGGGAGCCACAACAGTTGCAGTAGCGTGGAGTGGTTATTTTGTTAAACTCTTACATTTATTTCATATAGAAATTCCGATCTGGCTTTGTAATGATTTAGCAACAGCGATAGAAAAAGCAAAAATCACCGGGGTAGCTGCTCCAACTTTTGCCATTAATTTACCAGCATTAATCATTACTTTAATTGTAACCTCTATATTAATAAAAGGAATTAAAGAAGCTGCAAAAACAAATAATATTATCGTAATTGTTAAAATAGCAGTAGTATTGTTTGTTATTATTGTTGGTGCATTTTATATAGATACGGCCAACTGGCATCCATTTATACCTGCTGAAACTACTACTATTGTTGATGGTGTAGAAAAAGTTAACTTTGGTTTTGGAGGAGTTATGACAGCCGCAACAATTGTATTTTTTGCCTATATTGGTTTTGATGCCGTTTCAACACAAGCTGGGGAAGCCATAAATCCTAAAAAAGATGTGCCTTTTGCAATCGTGGCTTCATTAGTAATTTGTACAGTTTTATATATTCTAGTTTCCTTAGTATTAACAGGGATGGTAAAATACGATGTATTAGATAAGTCTGCACCTGTTGCCTCAGCGTTTGCTGAAAACGGTTTAGGTTGGGCAGTATTTATTATAACAATTGCAGCCACAGCAGGTTTAACTTCTGTAATGCTAGTAATGATGTTAGGTCAAACGCGTATATTTTTAGGAATGGCAAAAGACGGTTTGTTGCCTCCATTTTTCAAAGATTTACATGCAAATTTTAAAACACCATATAAAAGCACCTACTTAGTTGGTGCTATTATAGCAGTTGTAGCAGCATTTACGCCTATTGATAAAGTTTCAGAAATGTGTTCAATGGGAACATTATTAGCTTTTGCAATGGTATGTGTTGCCGTAATGATCCTAAGATATAAAAAACCAGAATTAGAAAGACCATATAGAACTCCTGCTTTATACTTAGTTGGTACATTAGGAGTTTCATTTAATATATTCTTAATGCTTTATGTAAGAAAAGAAACTTGGTATGCATTTATTGTTTGGGGAATTATCGGAATCGCCGTTTATTTTATTTACAGTAAGAAACACGCTAAATTAAATAATCCTGAAGAATTTGAAAGATTAGATAACGAGAGAAAATAAAAAAAAGCGGCTTCAATAGAAGTCGCTTTTTTTTATAATATATTTTTTACGATATTTGTTATATGAAAACAACATGGATTGGATTATTAGATTATTTACAATTTCTCATCAAGAGAAACCCAGAATGATTTTATATCTTTTTGATTAAATAAATATTTGAAGTTAAACCAACTTTATTCTTAAACTTTAAACAATAAAAAGATGCCAATATATCATAAACTCGGAGAGTTTCCCCAAAAAAGACACACACAGTTTGAAAATCCTAAAGGAGGATTTTATTACGAACAATTATTTGGAACAGAAGGATTTCACGGTCATTCTTCACTTTCCTATCACGTTCATAGACCAACGCAAGTAAAAGAAATTCTGAAATCCTATTCAGTAGAACCTAAAATTGCGATTGGGAAAAACATAAAAGCATTATTGCTAAAAGGCTTTGAAGTAAAACCCGAAGACGATTTTCTAGACAGTAGAAAACCAATGTTGGTCAATAAAGATTGTACAATCGGTTTGGCAGCGCCAAAAACATCACTTCGTAACTATTTCTATAAAAATGCCGATGCCGATGAAATGATTTTCATCCACAAAGGGAAAGGAAAATTGAGAACCATGTTAGGAAATATCCCATTTAAATATGGAGATTATCTAATAATTCCTCGAGGTGTAATCTACCAAATAGATTTCGAAACGTCCGATAACCGATTGTTTTACGTAGAATCTTTCACGCCATTTTATACCCCAAAAAGATATAAAAATGAATCAGGACAACATCTAGAACATTCCCCATTTTGCGAACGCGATTTTATCTTGCCAAACGAATTAGAAACCTATGATGAAAAAGGAGATTTCCTAATCAAGATCAAAAAAGAAGGAATGATGCATGAAATTGTATATGCAACTCACCCTTTCGACGTAGTAGGTTGGGACGGATATAATTTCCCCTACGGCTTCAGCATTCACAATTTCGAACCTATTACCGGAAGAGTTCACCAGCCGCCACCAGTACACCAAACATTTGAAACAGCCACATTTGTAGTATGCTCATTCGTTCCTAGATTGTACGATTATCACCCAAAATCAATCCCAGCGCCCTACAATCATAGCAATATAGATAGCGATGAGGTGATTTATTATGTAGACGGCGATTTCATGAGCCGAAACAATATCGAGCAAGGACACATAACTTTACATCCAAAAGGAATTCCCCACGGACCAGCGCCAGGAGCAATGGAAAGAAGTATCGGGCAAACCGTAACAGAAGAATTAGCCGTAATGGTAGATACTTTCAGACCATTAATGGTTACCGAAGAAGCCATGGGCCTCGACGACGGAAAGTATTATCAATCTTGGACTGAATAATTTGGAGCTATTTCCTGCTATTCGTTGCAATCCATCTTGTTGTTAGTGCCTCACAACAATAGGGGATTTCCACTGCTATCAGGGCTAGGGTTTCCGATAATTAACAAAATTTAGAAATAAGAGGAACAATTATCACCTCATAATAACTTATCAAAATGTCAACAAAAGAAGTAAAATCTGTAAATTACGGATTAGAAAAAATATTTGAAGGAGCACAAGATTTCCTTCCTTTACTAGGAACCGACTACGTAGAACTCTATGTAGGAAACGCAAAACAATCAGCACATTACTATAAAACAGCTTTCGGTTATCAATCATTGGCTTACGCCGGATTAGAAACAGGTGTTCGTGACAGAACTTCTTATGTGCTAAAACAAGACAAAATCAGATTGGTTTTAACCACACCTTTAAACCAAGATTCTCCAATAAATGACCATTTAAGAAAACATGGCGACGGCGTAAAAATTGTTGCCCTTTGGGTTGAAGACGCTACAAGTGCGTATGAGGAAACCATGAAAAGAGGTGCCGTTTCTTTCATGGAACCTACAGTTGAAAAAGATGAATTTGGAGAAGTAGTTCGTTCAGGAATCTATACTTATGGAGAAACTGTTCACCTATTTGTGGAAAGAAAAAACTACAACGGAATTTTCTTACCTGGTTATAAAGAATGGAAATCCGATTACAATCCTGAAGCGGTTGGATTAAAATACATTGACCACATGGTAGGAAATGTAGGTTGGAATGAAATGAATACTTGGGTAAAATTCTACGAAGACGTTATGGGATTTGTAAATTTCTTGTCTTTTGATGACAAGCAAATCCACACCGAATATTCTGCATTAATGAGTAAAGTAATGTCGAACGGAAACGGACGTATTAAATTCCCAATAAACGAACCAGCAGAAGGAAAAAAACGATCTCAAATTGAGGAATATTTAGATTTTTATGGTGGGCCAGGAGTGCAACACATTGCCATTGCTACCGACGATATTATCGCTACAGTTACTCAATTAAAAGCGCGTGGAGTAGAATTTTTATCAGCGCCACCACATGCCTATTATCAAGCAATTCCTGAAAGATTAGGAGTTCACATGGACATGATGAAAGAAGATTTGAATGCAATAGAAAAATTAGCCATCATGGTTGATGCAGATGAAGATGGATATTTATTGCAAATTTTCACCAAGCCAGTTCAAGACCGACCAACATTATTTTTCGAAATAATTCAAAGAATGGGCGCAAAAGGATTTGGAGCTGGAAATTTCAAAGCGCTTTTTGAATCTATTGAAAGAGAGCAATCTTTAAGAGGAACATTATAAAATATATTTGATTTTCTTAAATTTTTCATAAAGAAATCGACCGAAAGAGAATTATCTTTGCAAAATAAATGTTAAAGTTCATTTTTTGCTAATTATAATTCAACATTTTGAATATCTTTGTACTCAGAAATAAGGAGTGGTTTCCTCATTTTTGTATAAATTTTCATAATTTATAATTTTTTGGTTGGTTAATAGCATAAAAACTCAGTCATTATTTGACTGAGTTTTTTTGTTTTTATTACATTTGGAACAAATATTGTACATGCAATTAAAATAAAAACCAATACCATGAAAAAATTAGTAATCCTCCTAATATTTCCGCTACTATTTAGTTTTGACACGCAACGTGAAGACGCTTTTCAAACCGGTGAATGGTTTAAATTCCGAGTTCATTACGGATTGATTAATGCAGGATATGCAACTCTTGAAGTTCAAGACGGAGTAATAAATAACAAAAAAGTATATCACGTAATCGGAAAAGGATATTCTACCGGAATGTCAAGATTCTTTTTTAAAGTAGATGATCTTTATGAAAGTTATTTTGATAAAGTTACCGGAAACCCATACAAATACGTTCGAAAAATTAATGAAGGAGGTTACACAAAAAACCAAGAAGGGTTTTTCAATCAAGCCTCTGATCGAGTTTTGGTTAAAGATTATGACAATAAAACCGAAAGAACATTTGTAATCCCAAATAATACACAAGACATCGTTTCTACTTTTTATTATTTGAGAAATTATCCAACCATAAACAAGTTAAAAGTTGGCGAATCGGTTTCAATAGATATGTTCTTTGATGAGGAAACTACAAAATTTAAGCTTAAATTTATCGGCCGAGAAGATCTCAATACTAAATTTGGAGTAATTCCAACAATGATTTTTCGCCCATTAGTCCAATCTGGAAGAGTTTTTAAAGAACAAGAAGCACTTACCGTTTGGATTTCAGACGACGATAATAAAATTCCAGTTAGAATTCAGGCGAGCTTAACCGTTGGATCTATAAAAGCAGATTTAGATGGCTTTAAAGGATTGAAAAATTCTTTCACAATAAAAGTAAATTAACAATGGAAAATCAAAATATATCCAAAGAAATCCTTCAAAAATTAGAAGATAAATTTCAAAAGATCAATCAAAAAACCGAAACCCATTTAGAAGGACTGCTTTGGTCTAAACCAATTACCTATTGGGATTACATCCAAACAGACGCGCTTTTAAATTTGCAAGTGCAACGAACCACACTTCCTGACGAAATGGTATTTATAATGTACCACCAAGTAAACGAATTGTTATTCAAAATGATTTTGTGGGAAATAGAGCAAATTTGCAAAAATGATAATTTAGAAACTGCATTTTTCACGGATAGATTAATGAGAATTAGTCGTTATTTCGACATGCTTACCACTTCGTTTGACATTATGGGCGATGGAATGGAAGTAGATCAATACATGAAATTCAGAAATACATTAACACCTGCGAGTGGATTTCAAAGTGCGCAATACCGTTTAATTGAGTTTGCGTCTACCGATCTAATCAACTTAATAGATTATCGTTTTAGAGCTACAATAGATCGAAATACTCCTTACGAACACGCATTAGAACATTTGTATTGGCAAGCTGGTGGGAAAGACCACGCAACGGGTGAAAAGTCGTATTTAATTTTAGAGTTTGAACGAAAATACAAAGCGCAATTTCTTCGATCAATGGAAGAATACAACACCATTAATTTGTGGCAAAAATTCAAACAATTACCAGAATCCGATCAAAAAAATCCTGAATTAATTAAAGCAATGCGCCACTACGACCACACCGTAAATATTACTTGGGTAATGGGACACTTGAACGCAGCAAGAAAATACATTGAGTCAAGCGGTCAAGGAAATGGGGAAGCAACTGGTGGAAGCGATTGGAAGAAATACATGCACCCAAAATACCAAAGGAGAATATTTTTTCCTGAGTTATGGAATGAAGACGAATTGAAAAATTGGGGTGCGGAAAATTAATACTTAAAACGACGGTTTGAAAAAAGCTAGCATTATATTTTTACTAATAGCAACTTTGTTTTCCTGTAATAAATCGGAAAAGGATAAGGCTATTCGTAAAGAACCTATTGTTGTAGCTTTTGGATTTACACTTAATCATTTTGATGTTGTTCACGATACAATTAGGGACGGTGATACCTTTGGAAGCATCCTCGAAAAACAAAATTTAGGTGACCTAAAAGTTCATGAAATAGTTGAAAAAGTAAAAGATACTTTTGACGTTCGAATGATGAGAATAGATAAGCCTTATACTATTCTGAGATCCAAGGGGAAATCAAAAAAAATCCGTGCGTTTATCTACCAACCCGATCGTTTAAGTTATTATGTGATCGATTTAAAAGATTCTATAAAAGTCTATAAACACATTGAACCCGTTACCATTCGAAGAAGAACTATTGCGGGAAAATTAGACGGATCTTTATCAGAAACATTAGTAAAAAAAGGAGTTGACGGAGCATTGGCCGTTTCAATTTCTAAAGTTTATGCTTGGTCAATTGACTTTTTCAAATTACAAAAAGGCGACAAATTTGCTGTGACATTTACAGAACGCTACATAAACGACTCGATTTATGACGGTGTGGATAGTTTAAAATGTTCTTTCTTTGAATACAAAGGCAAATTAATTTATGCGTTTCCATTTTCGCAAGATGCCAATTCTAATAAATTAGAATACTTCGATGAGGAAGGGAAAGCGCTCAAAAACTTTTTCCTTAAAGCGCCTTTGAAATTTGTAAATATTACCTCGCGTTATTCTAAAAATAGATTTCATCCGGTGCAGCAAATCTGGAAAGCCCACAAAGGAACCGATTATGCAGCGCCATACGGAGCGCCAATTATGACTACTGCTTCGGGCGTGGTGGAACAAACCGGCTTCACCGCAGGAAACGGAAATTTTGTTAAAGTAAAACACAATAAAACCTATTCGACGCAATATTTACACATGTCAAAAATTATTGCGCGTCGGGGGCAAAGAGTAAACCAAGGAGATATTATAGGGAAAGTGGGAAGCACTGGACTCGCAACAGGCCCGCACGTGTGTTATCGATTTTGGAAAAACGGAGTTCAAGTAGACGCTTTGCGATTGAAATTACCCAATTCTGAACCGATGAGTAAAAATAATTTGCCTCGTTTTATGAAACAAATGGCTCCCTTGAAGAAAGAATTGGACCGGGTAGCGACTTTAGAATTTAAGAAATAATTGACGAATAGATAATAGACTTATAATTTGTGTTAATTTCTGTAATTCGTGGCTAAAGAACTCCGTGATTTTATTTTTCAGATAATAATTCTACACAATTAGTTTACAAACATTATTTGTAAATTTGCAATTCAAAAATATAATTAATTAAGACTTCCTATAATGGCCTTACAAAATACAAATCCATCCTCAACAGCTGCTTGGAAAGCAATTCAAGAACATTTTGAAACTATGAAAACGGTTTCTATGAAAAATATGTTTCAAGAGGATCCGTCAAGAGCATCGAAATTCCATATTCAATGGAACGACTTTTTGATCGATTATTCTAAAAATAGAATCAATCAAGAAACCATGGATTTGCTAGTTAATTTAGCCAATGAAGTGCATTTGAAGGAGGCTATTGCTGCTTATTTTGATGGGGAAGCCATTAATAGAACCGAAAACAGAGCTGTACTTCACACTGCTTTACGTTCGCCTGAAAATTCAGTGGTTACTGTGGACGGACAAAATGTAATTCCAGAAATCTACGAAGTTAAAAACAAAATAAAAGCCTTTACCGATGAAGTGGTGAATGGCGTTAGAAAAGGGTATACTGGCAAAGCTTTCACCGATGTGGTAAACATTGGAATTGGGGGTTCCGACCTGGGACCAGCTATGATTGTAGAAGGATTACAATATTATAAAAATCACTTAAACGTTCATTTTGTTTCCAATGTTGATGGCGATCATGTGAACGAAATCATTAAAAAAATAAATCCTGAAACCACTCTTTTTGTAATTGTTTCTAAAACATTTACCACACAAGAAACGTTAACCAATTCAGAGACTATTCGTTCTTGGTTTTTATCCCGAGAATTCGGGACAGCCAAGCAAGAAGATGTGGCTAAACATTTTGTTGCGGTTTCCACCAATATTAAAAATGTAACTGAATTTGGTATTAATGCTGATAATGTTTTCCCAATGTGGGATTGGGTTGGAGGCCGTTTTTCTTTATGGAGCGCCGTTGGATTGTCAATTAGCCTTGCTGTAGGATTTGATAATTTTGACAAAGTTTTGAAAGGAGCCAATAAAATGGACGAACATTTTAAAACTACTTCATTCGATAAAAACATCCCGGTAGTTTTGGCTTTATTAAGCATTTGGTACAATAATTTCTTTGGTGCCGAAAGCGAGGCTTTAATACCTTATACTCAATATTTGCAAAAGCTGGCTCCCTATCTTCAACAAGGAATCATGGAAAGCAATGGAAAGAGTATTGGTCGTGATGGGAAACCAGTTAATTACCAAACAGGAACGATTATTTGGGGTGAACCAGGAACCAATTCCCAACATGCTTTTTTCCAATTAATTCACCAAGGAACAAAATTGATACCAACAGATTTCATCGGATTTGTTAATTCATTGTATGGGAATAAAGACCACCACGATAAGTTGATGTCCAATTTCTTTGCTCAAACCGAGGCATTATTAAACGGAAAAACGGAAGCCCAAGTTCGGGATGAATTTAACAAGCAAGCAGTTTCCTCTGAAAAAGTCGATTATTTAACTCCGTTTAAAGTTTTTGAAGGCAACAAACCAACCAATACTATTCTAATAGATCAATTATCTCCAGAGTCTTTAGGTTCTTTAATTGCTATGTACGAGCACAAAATATTTGTTCAAGGGGTGATTTGGAATATTTTCAGTTACGACCAATGGGGAGTGGAACTAGGAAAGCAATTGGCGAACTCCATTTTGGATGAAATGAACTCTAAAAATGTTAAAAATCACGATAGTTCTACTGCGTTTTTATTAAATCATTATTTAAAATAACAGATTAAGCAGAATAAAAACCCAATTATTTAGTAATTGCTTAAGCAAATTGTTAATTATTCAAATATCATGTTTTATTTTTGTTTTTTATTAACATTCGAAGCAACATTTTAACAAATAATTATCATTTAACATTTTATTAACATTAGGGACAATATTATTACTGAAATTTGCAAAAAATTTAAACAAACAACAAATGAAAAATTTTAAAATTAATTTATTTTTTGGACTGTTTCTTGTAGCAACTGCGTCTTTCGCACAAGCTGTTAAGAAAGACACTGTTAAAACAAATCAACTTGATGAAGTTGTTGTTAGAGGAAGCATCATTGACGTTGCTAAAGAAAGAAAAACGCCAGTGGCTGTTTCTACTATTAAAGCAGCAGAAATTCAAGCGAAAGCAGGAAATCAAGAATTTCCAGACTTATTGAAAAACATGCCTTCTGTATATGCTTCTAAAGCAGGTGGAGGTTACGGAGACTCTAGAGTAAACATTAGAGGTTTTGCTCAAGAAAACATTGCAGTTATGATTAACGGTATGCCAGTTAACGACATGGAAAACGGTGCTGTTTATTGGAGTAACTGGACTGGGCTTACTGATGTAGCTTCATCAGTTCAAGTTCAAAGAGGTTTAGGAGCTTCTAAATTAGCTATTGCTTCTGTTGGAGGTACTATAAACATTGTAACTAGATCTTCTGACATGAAAGAAGGTGGATCTATTACTTCTTCAATAGGTAACGACAACTACCTTAAATCTACTTTTTCTTATTCTACTGGAACAATGAAAAATGGATTGTCTACTTCTTTCTTATTAAGTAGAACAAGAGGAGACGGTTATGTTGACGGAACAAATTTCGAAGGGACTAACTATTTCTTAGGTCTTGGATATAAATTAAATGACAAACACCAATTTGAATTTACTTTCACTGGAGCGGCGCAATGGCACCACCAAAGAAGTTCTTCAATTACTCTAGCTCAATATTTAACTGTAGGAGGAGGAACTCCAGCAACTAAATACAATAGAGATTGGGGATACTTACAAGGAAGAGAATACAATATGAACCAGAATTTTTATAACAAACCAGTAGCTTCTATCAACTGGGATTATAAAATCAATGAAACTACCAATTTATCTACTATCGTTTACGGTTCTTGGGGTCGTGGAGGTGGAGCAGGTGCTTGGGGTAGAGCAAATGGTTTAAACTTCAATGATGACAGATGGAGAACAGCACCAAACGGTACTGGTACAGTTGACTTCGATAAATTATACGCTTATAACTCTGGTCAAACAGTTCAAGTTCCAACAACTGCTGCATTTACAGCTTTCGCTCCTGCAACAAGAGCTTTAGTTGGTGGTCAATATGTTAATACTGCAGGAACTGAAGCTACTAATGGAGTTTCTAAAATTGCTGGAATTAACTCTCATGACTGGTACGGTGGAATTATCAATTTAGATAAAAAATTAAATAACCTTACTCTTGATTTCGGTTTGGATTTAAGAACTTACAAAGGAATTCACGTGAGATATTTAAATGATCTTTTAGGAGGTTCAACATTTAAAGACACAGGAGATTTAAACAATCCTGCAGGAGTTTTCACTAGCGAAACATCTTCTCCAACGCCTTCATTAAACCCATTTTTTCAAGCAATTCAAGGGACGCCAATTGTAAGAAATTGGAATGGACTAGTGAATTGGTTGGGTGCTTTTGGTCAAGCTGAATATGAAAAAGACAACTTAACTGCTTTTGTACAAGCATCGGTTTCTCAACAAAGCTTCCAAAGACAAGATTATTTTGTTTACACTAATAGCGATCCATTACAAAATTCTGACAAAAAGAGCTTGATGGGAGGAAATTTCAAAGCAGGAGCAAATTATAACTTTAACGACAACCACAATGCATTCGTAAATGCAGGGTATTATTCTAAACAACCTTTTTTAACGGCTGTTTTCCCTAACAATAAAAACGTAGTTAATACCAACTTAACTAACGAGAAAATTTTAGGATTTGAAGCGGGTTACGGTTATAGAGATGCGAAATTGAACGTTAATGTAAACGTTTACAGTACAGAATGGAAAGACAGATACCAAAGAAGATTTGATACTGACGTACTTAATCAAAATGGATATTATGATTTCCAAGGTATTACTGAGGTTCACCAAGGATTTGAGTTAGAAACAAGATATAAATTGTTTTCTCACTTTAAAGTAACCGGAATGTTCTCTTATGGAAACTGGTTTTACAAAGGAAACAGTATCAGCAATCGTTTTGATCAAAATGGAGATCCATTTG
>CANKZE010000018.1 GCA_947488545.1 Bacteroidota bacterium | reverse complement strand
TAATATTATTATTGAAAAAATTTGCTTGGAAACCAATACTTGATGCAGTTAATGAAAGAGAAGAAGGAATTAAAAACGCGTTACTTTCTGCTGAAAATGCAAGAAAAGAAATGCACAACCTTCAATCGGACAACCAACGTATTTTGCAAGAAGCAAGATTAGAGCGCGATGCTATGTTAAAAGAAGCTCGTGAAATGAAAGAAAAAATGGTTGCTGATGCAAAAAATGAAGCTCAAGCTCAAGGATTAAAAATGATCGAACAAGCGAAAGCGGCTATCGAAGGAGAAAAAAATGCAGCATTGGCTGAATTGAAATCTCACGTAGCTACATTATCATTGGAAATTGCTGAAAAATTATTGAAAGAAGAATTATCTAACAAAGAATCCCAAGTGAAATTGGTTGAGAAAATGTTAGGCGACGCTAAATTAAACTAATATGTCAGGAATTAGAGCAGCAATTCGTTATGCGAAAGCCATTTTAGAAATCGCCAACTCCAAAGGGGTTGCTTCTGAAGTGAGTGCCGACATGACATTAATTGCAAAAACAATTACTGGGAATGATGAATTGACTCATTTCATTCAAAACCCATTAATTAAAACAGACACTAAAAAAGATGTGGTTGCTGAGGTATTTGCATCAGTTAATCCCGTAACTCAGAGTCTTTTCCATTTATTATTGGAAAACAAAAGATTTGAAATTTTAGCTGCAATCGCAGTGGAATACAACAATTTGTTTGACGTAATGAACGGAGTTGAAGTTGCAAAAGTAACTACAGCTATTCCAATGGATTCAGCTTTAGAAGCTAAAGTTTTAGCAAAAATTGCCACTTTTTCAGACAAAAAAGTAACCATAGAAAACACGGTAGATGCTTCAATTATTGGAGGATTTATTTTAAGAATAGGTGACAAGCAATACAACGCTTCTGTTGCCAACAGATTACACGTATTAAAAAGAGAATTAAGTAACTAGTTATTTATATAATTATGGCGGAAATTAAACCTGCTGAAATATCAGCAATATTAAAGAAACAAGTAGAAGGTTTTGAAACTGGTGCTACATTAGAAGAAGTAGGTTCTGTACTTCAAGTTGGAGACGGTATTGCTCGTGTTTATGGGCTTTCAAATGTTCAATACGGGGAGTTAGTAGAATTCGAAAACGGATTGGAAGGAATCGTTTTGAACCTTGAAGAAGATAATGTTGGGGTGGTACTTTTAGGACCGTCAACTGGAATTAAAGAAGGTTCTACTGCAAAAAGAACACAACGTATTGCCTCTTTAAAAACAGGTGAAGGAATGGTTGGACGTGTAGTAAACACTCTTGGTTTTCCAATTGATGGAAAAGGACCAATCAGTGGTGAATTATATGAAATGCCATTGGAAAGAAAAGCTCCTGGAGTAATTTTCCGTCAACCGGTAACTGAACCATTACAAACAGGTATTAAAGCGGTAGACGCTATGATCCCAGTTGGTCGTGGACAACGTGAGTTGGTAATTGGTGACCGTCAAACAGGGAAATCTACTGTTTGTATTGATACGATATTAAACCAAAAAGAATTTTATGATGCTGGAAAACCAGTATTTTGTATCTATGTTGCAATTGGGCAAAAAGCTTCAACTGTAGCAGGAATTGCAAAAACATTAGAAGAAAAAGGAGCAATGGCATATACCATTATCGTTGCTGCAAACGCTTCTGATCCAGCTCCAATGCAAGTTTACGCTCCTTTCGCAGGTGCTGCAATTGGAGAATATTTTAGAGATTCAGGTCGTCCAGCTTTAATTGTTTATGATGATTTATCTAAACAAGCAGTTGCTTACCGTGAGGTTTCTCTTTTATTAAGAAGACCACCGGGACGTGAGGCCTATCCTGGAGACGTTTTTTACTTGCACAGTAGATTATTAGAAAGAGCTTGTAAAGTGATTGCTAATGATGACATTGCAAAAAACATGAACGACTTACCAGATACCTTGAAAGGAATCGTAAAAGGAGGAGGATCTTTAACTGCTTTACCAATTATTGAAACTCAAGCGGGAGACGTTTCTGCTTATATCCCAACAAACGTAATTTCGATTACTGACGGACAGATTTTCCTTGATGGAGATTTATTTAATTCAGGGGTTCGTCCAGCAATTAACGTAGGTATTTCGGTATCACGTGTTGGAGGGAATGCTCAAATTAAATCGATGAAAAAAGTTTCAGGAACATTAAAATTAGACCAAGCTCAATTCCGTGAATTAGAAGCTTTCGCTAAATTTGGTTCTGATTTGGATTCAGTTACCTTAAACGTAATTGAAAAAGGAAAAAGAAACGTTGAGATTTTGAAACAAGGATTAAATAGCCCTTATACTGTTGAAGATCAAGTAGCTATAATCTATGCTGGTTCTAAAAACTTATTGAGAAACGTTCCTGTAAACAAAGTAAAAGAATTCGAAAAAGACTTTTTAGAATTTTTGAACAACAAACACAGAGATACTCTTGACGCTTTAAAAGCTGGAAAATTAGATGACAACATTACTGCTGTTATCGAAAATGTAGCAAAAGAAGTTTCAGCGAAATATAACTAAAATTAGTTGATGGTTGTTGGTTGATTGTTGTTGGAATTATCCAAAGAACTATCAACCAACAACTGACAACCAACAACTATAATACAATGGCAAATTTAAAGGAAATCCGTAATAGAATTACTTCCGTTTCATCAACGATGCAGATCACTTCTGCGATGAAAATGGTTTCTGCAGCAAAGCTTAAAAAAGCACAAGATGCTATTACAGCAATGCGACCTTATGCCGAAAAATTAACGGAATTATTACAAAATCTTTCTGCAAATCTTGATGGTGATGCAGGAGGAGAATTTACTACTCAACGTGAAATTAAAAAAGTATTAATTGTAGCAATTACTTCCAATAGAGGTTTGTGCGGTGCATTTAATTCTAATGTAATTAAGGAGGTAAAAAACCGTTCAGCATTTTACGAAGGTAAGCAAGTAGATGTTTTTGCAATAGGTAAAAAAGGGAATGACGCTTTAAGCAAAACCCTTTCTGTTGTTGAAAATCAAAGTTCAATATTTGACGATTTATCATTTGAAAATGTTGCTGTAATTGCCGATGTTTTAACTCAAAAATTCATTTCTGGAGAATACGACAAAATAGAATTGGTTTACAATCAATTTAAAAATGCCGCTACTCAAATCGTTCAAACAGAGCAATTCTTACCTTTAGAATCATTGAAATCGGATAAAACAGCTTCAACAGGAGATTATATTTACGAGCCTTCAAAAGAAGATATTGTTTTAACTTTGATTCCTAAATCATTGAAAACGCAATTGTACAAAGGGATCAGAGATTCATTTGCCTCAGAGCATGGAGCGAGAATGACTGCAATGCACAAAGCGACAGACAACGCAACGGAATTGAGAGACCAATTGAAATTGACGTACAATAAAGCGCGTCAAGCTGCAATTACAAACGAGATCTTAGAAATCGTGGGTGGAGCAGAGGCTTTAAAAGGATAAAATAAATAATTATTTTTATATAAAGAGTCACGTTATGCGTGACTCTTTTTTTTAATTAAATATCAATAATGGAAATACTACAATTAGAAACAGTTTCAGAAATGGTTGCGCAAATTGAAACCATTCATTTTTTGTACCCAACCATGACGGTTGAAACCTACGAATCCTATTTAAGCAATATGTTGCCTAACGGTTACAAACAAGTAGCTGTTTTTGAAAATAAGCAGTGTATTGGGCTATCAGGGTTTTGGTATAATACTAAATTATGGACCGGTCCGTATTTAGAAATCGACAATTTTATTGTACATCCTGATCATAGAAAAAAAGGAATAGGTAAAATAATTACCGATTTTATTGATGCTAAAGCAAAAGAACTTTCCTGCACTTGCATTGTTCTAGATGCTTTCACAGGCAATTTCCCTGCCCATCGATTTTATTACAATCAAGGGTATGAACCACGAGGATTTCATTTTATCAAAACAATTGATGAAAACGGATTTTCGTAATTAACTTAAATTAATTATCGGATTGGTACCACTCTGCAAATGAAGTTTCAGTTTCTTGCAGTTTTAAAGAATGCAATTCAATTCCTTGAGGCAATCTATTTTTTATTCTATTAGCAAAATCGATAACCATATTTTCGCTTGTAGGTTGATAATCTACCAAAATAACATGGTGATCACGAGATTGTAATTCCTTTGCCAACTCAATGTGAGGGGTGTTTTTATTAAATACCGTAGCATGATCAAATTGGTCTACAATTTCCTCTTTTACAATTTTCTTTAAATCGGTGAAATCGATAACCATTCCGAATTTAACATTTGAATTATCAGTAATTGGTTTGCCAATAACGGTTACCGACAATTTATAGCTGTGTCCATGCACGTTTTTGCATTTCCCATCATAGCCATATAAAGCGTGACCGGTTTCAAAATTAAATTGTTTGGTAATTCTGATATTGCTCATTTATAAAGTATTTGAATGCAAATTTAGTAAATTGTAATCATTCTGCTTTCAAAAATAGAAGTTGCTTTATATAAAAGTAAAATAATGTATATTTGCGCAAGCAGGGGGATTAGCTCATTTGGCTAGAGCGCTACGCTGGCAGCGTAGAGGCGATCGGTTCGAATCCGATATTCTCCACAATATAATTATCTATTTTATTGATTAACCTCTTATTATTTAATAGGTAGTAATCATTTTTTTTGGCTCTTTCTTCAAAGTTTGGCGGTTCTATAATCTTTTATTTTTCAATAAGAATACTTTCAGTATTATATATTTATTAAAATCTTTCTAATAGCTATACAACACCACAACATTTTTTATAGATTATTTTTATTTTCCCAATCACAAATATATTTCAAAGAGAATATTACTTATTTAACTAGTTTGCTTTGCAGAATATATAATTTTGTATAGTTTTTATATAATTCAAATCAATTCAAACCATCGATTAGTTTCCTAAATTAGACTTTTTAATTATTATTATCATTTTATGAAAAAAGTTATTACACTATTCTTTTTGATTTTATCTGTTTCAATGTATTCTTTGGATACTTATAGAACACATAGTCTTCCACCGGCATTAGTATTAAGTTATACCGCTACAAATCCTACATGTCCTGGGTTAAATAATGGCGCAATCAACGGAACAGTAACGGGAGGGAATTTACCCTATTCGAATTTTTCATTGTCAAATGGTACCACAACATTAACAAGCGCTACTGGAGTTTTTTCAAATTTAGCTCCAGGGACTTATACGCTTTCTATATCAGATGCTTTTTCAACTGTTACACAACCCAACATTATCCTAATTGCCCCGAGTGATTTATCAATTAGCCCACCGGCAACAATTTGTTCTGGAACACCAACTACACTTTCTGTGAGTGGAAACGCAACTGGTTTTCTATGGACAGCATCGCCACCAGACGCAAGTTTAACCGCTGCCAATAATACAAGCTCATCCCCAGTGGTTAGTCCTACTCAAACCACAACATACACAGTTACTTCTGCAGGTAATTCCCCGTCAGCCAATATGGTTACAAATGGTAATTTTTCACAAGGGAATTTAGGGTTTACTTCAGATTATCTCTACATTGCAAATGCTGGAACTTCGGGAGTTCAACGCGCCTATGGAGTAGTAACTACTGCGAATGCTTGGTTTCAGTTTTTTCCGAGTTGTAATATTGAACATACTACTGGAACAGGGAAAATGATGGTTATTGATGGTTCTACAATTAATGCAGGAGCGGATAAAGTTTGGGGACAAACTATTACCGTACAACCCAATCAAACGTATACTTTTTCTTATTGGGTGCAAACTGTGGCACTTCCAAATCCAGCCAATTTAGAAGTAAGAATTAACGGAGTTGTTGTTGGAACCGACCTAGCTCCTTCCGCAGAATGCAACTGGTCTTTAAGAACGTATACTTGGAATTCAGGCACTTCGACTTCAGCTCAAATTGCAATTTATGACAAAGTGGTAGCATCGGCAGGAAATGATTTTGCACTTGATGATATTTCATTTACAACCAATGTAGTTTGTAATTTATCAAAAACGGTTGTAATTACAGTTACACCAAGAATAACGCCAACATTTAACGCGGTAAACCCGATATGTGTTGGAGCGACATTATCACCATTACCTACAACTTCCAATAACTCAATAACAGGAACATGGTCGCCAGCGCTTAATAATTTAGCAACTACAACCTATACATTTGCTCCAACTTCAGGGCAATGTGTTGCAAATGCAACGTTAACAATTACTGTGAATCCAATAGTTATGCCATTATTTACTCCGATAAATCCAATTTGTTCAGGCGCTACAGTTTCTGCATTACCTACAACTTCGAATAATTCAATAACAGGGACGTGGTCGCCAGCGTTAAATAATTTAGCAACTACAACCTATACTTTTACTCCAACAAACGGCCAATGCGCAACAAATGGCAGTATTACTATTAGCGTGACTCCAAATGTAACTCCTACATTCACTCAAGTTCCTACTATTTGTTCAGGAGCAGCATTGTCAGCATTACCTACAACTTCCAATAATTCAATCACAGGAAACTGGTCGCCCGCATTAAATAATTCGTCAACCACCACTTATACTTTTTCTCCAAGTAGTGGACAATGTGCTACAAGTGCCACGATGACAATTACCGTAACGCCTTTTCCTCAATTTACAATTACTAAGGGTTGTGACGGAAGTAATTTTGTGTTGAGCGCTGTGGGAATAGGAACTTTAAATGCTAGTTACATTTGGTACAATAACTTGCGTCAAAATATTGGAACTTCACCTTCAATTAGAATTACTACAGAAGGAAATTATAGTTTAGAATTATCTAATAATGGATGTAGCGAGGAAAAACCTGTTTCTGTTACCAGCATTCATTGCACCATTCCAAAAGGGATTTCTCCAAATGGCGATGGCAATAATGATATTTTTGATTTAAGTAACTTAAATGTTCAAAAGCTACAAATTTTTAATAGATACGGAATAGAAGTCTATTCTAAAAGTGATTATACCAATGAATGGACTGGAAAATCAAATTCTGGTGCTGAATTGCCCGACGGAACCTACTATTTTGTAGTTCAATATACAAATGGTAAAACCAAAACGGGTTGGGTTTACATCAATAAATAATCATCGCAATTACTACTTCGAAATGAAAAAAATACTTTTAACAGCGTTACTACTTTTCTTGACTTCTATAAATGTCAATGCACAACAATCGCCACATTATACACAATACATGTATAATATGAATATAATAAATCCAGCTTATGCAGGATCAAAAGAGAATTTATCTTTTGGATTACTTTACAGAAAACAATGGTTAGATATTGAAGATGCCCCAACAACTTTTTCACTTTCGGGATCGGCACCTGTTGGGAAAAATGTAGGAATAGGGTTGTCTATAATTTCAGATAGAATTGGTCCGGTTGACGAAAATAATATTTACGGTGATTTTTCTTATACTTTAAATTTAGGCGGTGAACACCGGTTGGCTTTAGGTTTAAAAGCTGGGGTTACAATTCAAAAAATCGGCTTGTTTAGCGACATTAATAGTTCGCTTCAACAACAAGGAGATGGTGCTTTTGCACAAGATTCAAACACAGCAAATCTGAATTTTGGATCGGGAATTTTCTATTATACTAATAAATATTATTTTGCTGCTTCAATTCCAAACATGTTAAATAAACCTCATTTAAATAACGATGGGAATTTTTATCTTGAAAAGAAAGTGCCTCATTATTTTATTACCGGAGGGTATGTATTTGATTTAAATCCAAATTTAAAATTTAAGCCTTTTACAATGGTAAAATCGGCATATAATACTCCAATATCCGTTGATGTTTCTGCAAATTTCTTATATGCTGAAAAATTTGAAATGGGCGCCACCTATAGATTACAAGACTCGTTTGGGGCTATGGTAAATTACACTATCACACCTTCTTTAAGAATAGGATACGCTTATGATCATATTATTTCAAATTTGAAAGTAACCACGCCTTCATCCCACGAAATCATATTATTATTTGATTTAAATTTCCCAAACAAAGTATCTCAGTCTCCGAGATTTTTTTAACCTAAAGCATCCAAATAATGAAAAAAACATATATACTATTAATTTTAGTTTTAGCGAGTTCCCTAATTTCTGCTCAAAACAAAGACACTCAGATTGCGGATAAGCTTTTTAAAAAATTTGAATTTATTTCAGCAGCAGAATCCTATCTTAAATTAGTTGCTTCCTATAAAGAAGATGGATATGTTTATAGACAATTAGGAGATTGCTATTTTAACATTTATAATACTAAAGAAGCGGCGAAATGGTATGCGAAAGCAATAGCAAAAAAGCAAGATTCTGAACTTTATTATCGTTACGCACAAATGCTTAAAGCAATTGGAAACTATGCGGAATCAAACAAGCAAATGCAAAAATTTGCCGAAATGCAGCCCAATGATTCAAGAGCCAAAACATTCAATGAAAACCCAAATTATATTCCTGTTTTGTTAGACCAGAGAAAATCTTTTGATGTAAAATCAATTGATATCAATTCTGATAAATCTGATTTTGGAGCTTTTTTAATGGACAATACTATTTATTTTACAAGCGCTAGAAATTCAAATAGCAAAATATATAGCTGGACAAAAGAACCCTTTTTAGATATCTATAAAGCCAATTTAAATGAAGACGGAACTATTAGCAACATTCTACTTCTAAAAGAGATAAACTCAAAATACCACGATGGGTCAGTATCGATAAGCCAGGACGGAAGCACAATGTATTTTACAAGTGATAGTTTTAGAGAAAATTCTTTTGAAAAAGACAAAGCCAGCAAGTTAAAGTTGGGCAGAAACAATATTTTCAGCGCAAAATTCGTTAATGGTAAATGGGATGAAATTACATCATTGCCATTCAATAGTAAAGATTATTCTACTGGAAACCCAAGCATAAGTAAAGACGGAAAAACGCTTTATTTTTCATCGAATAGACCCGGAAGTATAGGAGGTGTAGACATTTGGAAAGTAGCAATTTCGGAATCAGGAAGTTATGGGACTCCTGAAAATTTAGGCAAAAATGTAAATACAGAAGGAAACGAGAGCTTCCCATTTATAACATTTGATAATGTACTTTATTTTTCTTCAGATGCCAAACAAGGATTAGGAGCGATGGACGTTTATAAAATTGATTTAACTAAAAATTCAGAGGCAAAAAACCTTGGAAAACCTGTTAATAGTGAAAAAGATGATTTTGCATTTACAATCAACGAAAATAAAAACATTGGGTTTGTTGCAAGTAATAGAAATGGAAATGACGATATTTTTAAATTAATTCCTGTTTGTAATTATGAAGTAAATGCGATAGTAACCAATGCTAATTCGGGCGCAATTATAGCTGAAGCCAATGTTTCTATTTTAGATGATAAAAACAACATAATTTCAACAATAAAAGCGAATAATAAAGGAGAAGTTTCATACACTGTAGACTGTGAAAAAACCTATACAATTCAAGCGATTAAAGATGGTTTTGAAAGCAACTCTTTTGCAGTAATAGCGAGTAACAAAAAGGGAGGGATCATTAAAATTGATGCGGTATTAATGCCAATTTCAGAAATAATTACTGAAAAAGAAGTGAAGCTGAAACCAATATTCTTTGAATATAATAACAGCAATATTACACAACAGGGCGCATTTGAGTTGGACAAATTAGTTCAAATAATGAAAAATAACGAAAAGTTAATTATATTTGTAAAGTCACACACCGATAATAGGGGTACCGATGAATTTAATTTACTTTTGTCAGACAAACGCGTCAAAGCAACTATTCAGTATGTAATTTCTAATGGGATTGATCCAAATAGAATTTCCGGAAAAGGATTTGGCGAAACAGAACCAAAAGTAGATTGCAAAGAAAATTGTACTGAAGAAGAGCATGAACAAAACAGACGTTCAGAATTCTTAATAGTGAAATAATATAAACAACCAGAATGCAACCCAATAAAATGAAAAAAAATATTAAGCTTTTACTTTTTTCAATTTTAATATCCTTTTTCACTACTATTTCAGCGCAAACACTGATAAACGGTAATTTTGAATCAGGAGGGAACGGGGTTGGTTTTTTAATAAATGGCGCTGGTTACACCCAAATTAACCCTACTACAGGTTCAAGTACTTCTGGTAATTATGCAATTACAACCAATCCACAATTTTTAAATAGCAATTTTATTTCCGGCGGAGACCATACTACGGGACTTGGAAGGATGCTAGTTGTAGATGGTAATACTGTCCCAAATTCGAGACTTTGGTCATCAACTTCAACAGGCGGAGCATTAACAGGATTTACATCCGGAAGTGTATATACTTTTAGTTATTGGATAAAATCGGTTTCAAATGATGTAACCAATAATGCAACACAAGCAAATATAAATGTGTTTTTTGTGAATGCCTCCAATGTAAATCCCGCAAGCACCAATAGTTATGCGCCTCTTCCAAGTCAAGGTTGGACTCGCGTTAGCTATACTTTTACAGCTACGGCAAATAATGCTTTAATAGAATTAAGAAATAATAACTTGAGTGTTTTAGGAAATGACTTTGCATTAGATGATTTTGCTATTACACCAGGAGCACTTCCATTAACATTATCACAAACCTCAATTAATCCAACTTGCCCAACGTCATTAAACGGGTCAATTAGAGGAGTTGGTGCAGGAGGGATTTTCCCATATTCTTATTCATTGGTATCAAGTTTAGGCACAACTTCAAATGGCACAGGAGTTTTTAGTAATCTAGCTGCTGGAACTTATACTCTTTCAATTCAAGATGCAGCCGGATCAACGGTTGCACCAATGATTGTGATATTGACTCCGCCAAATGATATCGTTATTAGTGCTCCAGCTACCATTTGCGAAGGCGCTTCAACCAATTTATCTGTAGTAGGAAGTACTGACCCCTATTTATGGACCGCAAACCCTCCCGATCCAAGTTTAACAGCACTGAACAATACTAGTGCAAACCCAACAGTGAGTCCTACTACAACTACCACCTATACTGTTACTTCTGGAATACCTGCCAATCCAACAAATCTCGTTATTAACGGAGATTTTTCTATGGGAGATTTTGGATTTATAACCGATTACATAAATTACCTTCCTGGAACTGTTCCTGCCTCAGGAGTTCAGGGCGCTTATGGAGTGGTAACCAATCCAAGAAGCTGGTTTACTCCCTTTTCTCCATGTACAGACCACACTTCTTCAGGAGGAAATATGTTAGTTGCCGACGGTTCAACAACTGGAACAGCTAGAATTTGGTATTCGCCAGCGCCTATTACAGTTATACCTGGAAAAAATTATACTTTCAGTTATTTTTTAACCGCAGTAGTTAGTGGTGGCCCAGCAAAATTAGAAGTATTAATTAATAATGTTCCAATAGGCCCTATAGCAACCGCTCCATCTAGTCCATGTGTTTGGGATGAACACTCTTATGTATGGAATTCAGGAGCCAATACATCCGCAATAATTAGTATTATTGATAGAGAAACTTTTGGTAATAATGATTTTGCAATTGATGATCTTTATTTTAGAGAAACACCGACATGTACCTATCAAAAATCAGTAACTATTACTGTTAATCCAAATCCTGCTCCTACAATTGGGACAATTACTCACCCAACCTGTTCAACAACCGGAAGTGTTGTTTTAAATGGATTACCAGCAGGAAACTGGACGATAAATCCTGGAGGAATTACGGGAAATACTTCTTCAGTTACAATATCAAATCTTACACCGGGCACTTATAATTATACTGTTACCAATGCCGCAAATTGTACTTCTCTTCCAGTAAGAGTAGATATAAATCCAATCCCAAATATTGTTACACCAACATTTATTGCAATTGCACCAGTTTGTGTTGGTACTACCATTGCGCTTCCTTTGCTTTCCGCAAATGGCGTTAACGGGACTTGGTCACCAGCATTTAATCCTAATGTTACTACAACTTATACATTTACACCAAATCCTGGAGAATGTGCAACCACGGCAACAATGCAAGTAGTAATTACTCAAATTCCTTCGGTTATAGCTACTCCTATTTCGGAAACAATTTGTTCTTTACAGTCAACAGGAATTTCATTATCAAGTTCAATTTCTGGAACTACTTTCAGTTGGACTACAACTGCAACTGATGTTTCAGGGGACTCTTCGGGTTCAGGAAATGTGATTTCACAGGTATTAACCGCAACAGGAACTTTAGTTGGAAATGTTCAATATACAATTACCCCAACAAACAATAGTTGTTCAGGAGCGCCAATAAATGTTACCGTATTGGTAACCCCAAAACCAACATTAACAGCGACTGCAGTTTCCAACTCAATATGTTCCGGAAGCGCAACAGCTATTAACTTAGTCGGGTCAATGCCCAATACTAATTTTAGTTGGAATTTAATTCAAAACAATGTAACCGGTGGTACAATTGGAAGCGGAAATGTAATTGCTCAAACATTAAACACAATAACCAATTCTTCGGGTGAAGCAGTTTATGCAATTACACCTTCTGTAAACGGATGTAGAGGAATTACCACTACTGTTTCTATAATTGTAAATCCAATTCCAGTTGCAATTATCAATCCTGCAGCGGGTCAAACACTTTGCTCTGGACAAACTACCGCGATATCTTTTTCGAGTCCAGTTATAAACACAACATTTGATTGGACGGTAAATCAAACAAATTTAACAGGAACTTCTCCAGGTACTGGAACCTCGATTGCTCAAATTCTATCGGTGGTATTACCTTCTGTAGGGAATGCAACTTATGTAGTTACACCAACTTCAAACGGATGTGTTGGAACTCCAGTTCAAGTATCAGTAATTGTAAAACCAATCCCGGATTTTTCATCAGTTCCTACTCAAGCCCCAATTTGCTCAGGCGATAGTACTTCAATTGCTTTGACACCAAGTTTAACCGGAACAGTATTATCATGGACAGTAGTTCAAAACGGAGTTAGGGGCGCTTTAGCAGATTCAGGAACTTCAATAGTTCAAGTATTAGAAACAACAGGATCTAATGCTGGAGATGCAATTTATACCATTACCCCTGAATTAAACGGATGTGTGGGCACTCCAATTTCGGTAACTGTAATTGTAAATCCATTACCTCGACCTTCATTAACAGGAGGAAATATTTGCGTGGATGCTTTAGGTGTATCTTTTACAACTTACACATTAAATAGCGGACTAAACAATACCGATTATACCTTTCAGTGGTTTTTAAATGGCGTTTTACAAAATTTATCAAATGGTAATACTTTTGTGGCTTCAGCGGCGGGGAATTATTCTGTAATTGCAACCAATGTATTAACTGGCTGTGTCTCTTCAAGTGTTTTCGCAACAGTTACTTCATCACTTCCAGCAACAAGTATTTCTGCAGTAGGAACCTTTGCATTTGATCAAAACGCTTCAATAACAGTAACAGCTTTAGTTCCAAATCCAAACTATCAATATTCTCTAGATTATGGCGCTTTACAGTTTTCTAATGTTTTCACCAATGTAAATCCGGGAAGCCATTTAGTAACCGTTACCGATACAAATGGTTGTACGAATTTGAGTACGAATGTATTTATTATTGGTTATCCAACTTTTTTTACCCCTAATAGCGATGGGTTTAACGATTATTGGAATGTGATTGGAATGGAGAGTCAGCCAACAGCTAATATCTATATTTTTGATCGTTACGGGAAGCTCATGAAACAAATAAGCTCTAAGAGTTTAGGATGGGATGGTACTTATTTAGGCTCACCAGTTCCTTCATCAGATTACTGGTTTACCATCGAATACATTGAACCATTAACCACCGATGTTAAAGTATATAAATCCCATTTTTCATTAAAAAGGTAAACGGGAATCACTAAAAGTAAGCTCTAAGCTGAATGTTTCCTGTATGAATTGCAATACTGCTTTCACTTTTTCTACCTTGATAATTTAAATTAATATCTAAATAATCAGTCAGGTTTTTTTGAATTAGTAAGCGCCAAGTAATATTAGAACCAGGCTGTAAACCTTCCAACATTTCATAGGCAACCGGAGTTAAACTGCTTCCTACAAAACTATTTTCATACATAGAAAATTCGCCGTTCATGGTTAGTTTTTTTTCTGAAGCATAGTTAAAAGAAGTCCCAAATCGGCTTTGCGCCAATGTTTCTAAGGAACCAATTTTGTTTTTCTTACTTTGATATTCATAAAACAAATCCCAACTCGCATTTTTTGAAAACAAATAGGAAATTTTTGGTGCTAACTGATACCCATTCAAGAGATAGTTTCTTGCCGAATAATTTTCCGATGTCATTTCTGAATTTATAGTTTTCGAACCAAAATTTATAAGCCAGTTTTTTTCATATAAATGAGTGTATTGCAATTGATGAGATTGATTTGAATTTTCTTGAGACCCTACCGAAAGTAAGTTTTTAATTCTACCCATCAGAAAAGTATAGGTCATAGAATGCTTTTGTTTACCCCTGTTATAAAACAAACTATTTCTAAAACTTGAATTTAAGCCTAATAAATTAGTATCATTGGAGCTAAAAGGGTTAAAATCAAAATCATCACCAAGGCGTTTTATTTTTCGTTCACCGACAAAGGCCGTTTGATTGTAGAAAGAGGATAAAAAACGTTTCAATCCAGTTTCATTTTGCCATTGGCTCATATTAATTGTCACCGATTGAGAGAATTTATTTTGATGTGTTTTTAGGTAAACTTGGTTCGGTAAAAAGATCCTGATGTATTTTGCTTGGTCTATAAAAACGGCTACTTGAAACTCTTCTAAGTCTTGAATTCCATTGTTGTTATAATCACTCCAAGAGTAAATCCCTCGTCCCGGCTCAACCTCAAGGTAGGTAAATTCTTGTTGGGCAATTGCCCCTGAATTGGTTTCATATGCCGTTGTAAGCTGAATTAATTGATTAAAAAAGCGATCATTATATAACACTCTCGAGTTTAATGAAGGCTCAGCTGTTCTTGATAAATCAGTAAATTTTAAATTCCTATAATTCACAAACACCGATAAATCACGGGTGTCTGTTTTTATTAATTTGGATTTTAAATAATAGGATTGTGAGTTATTTACTCTTTTTAAAATTCCGCTTTGGATACTATCATTCGACCTATTTAAATAACCCAATTCTACAAAAACTTTTGTGCTATCTCCACGACCAATAAATCCCCCAAATTCAGTAAATTTTTGACTTAATGAAGAAAACAAGTTAGTTGACTTCAATTTTTCCTGATTGTCTTCTAATCGTAAGGTTGTTCCAGCCCAATTTTTCTTAAAATGATATTTTATTTGGGTTTGATTTCGGATAAAAACCGACGTCGAATAATTACTTTCACTTTTTAAAAAGCTGCCTTTATTTTGAATGTTCCATTTTTTCAAATTGACATTTCCATTCAATACTTGACGAGTCCCGGAAAAGCTATCTTTAAAACCTAAATTTTCAAATTGATAGGTAATTGCTCCTTTTTCGGGAAGGATAAATTGCAATCCTGAAACAAGATAACTTTGTGTTCCAAATGGATTATTTAAATTCCAATCTCTATCAAATTCAATGGTAAACAATCGCTCAATAGTTTTATATTGCTTTTGAATTAATTGATAATTTGCAAAAAAATCAAGATTCCATTTTTTAGAATAAAGGCGTTGTTTGAAGTTTATTTTCCCAGCAACACCATGATTATCAGAATCATCAATGGAAGAAAATAAGTTATTATCGTTATTACTCACGCCAATTTCAAAATCCACACTAGTTTTTTCAGAAGGGTTAAACTTTCCTAAAACAGTTGCAATTTGAAGTTCTGTTGGAGCAATTAATTTTACAATTGGTTCATAATTTCCCTGAGGAATTCCATTTACAGGAGCAATATAACGGTATATTTTTCCAATTGCCGAGGAACTGGATAATTCATAATTTCCTAAATTATTACCTACAAGTGAAAATTTCACATTGTACAATTCATCTGTTGAAACGTTAGAATATACAAAAACTGAAATTCCATTAACTATCGTTTTTTTATAGAGAATTTTATTTTCCGAATAGGTGTCTAGATAAGCGGATGGTGCCGACATTAAATTTTGGTTGTCCCCAGCATTTGCTAATGTTTGAACTTGATCTGTAGATAAATTTTGCTGCAAAGGTTGGTTTTTCATATCATTTTCAGAATATAAATACCCGCCAATACTCCATTTTTCATGCTCCTGTGTAGCTCCCGCATAAGTTATAAAACTGGTGTAATTTCTATCTGAATATTGGTATTCTATAGAAATTCTCATTTCTGACGTTATAGGAAAAATGGATGTAAATTTAATTTCCCCGGCATTATAATCGATAATATAATCGTTATTTTCCCCTCTTGTTAGTAGTATCCCATTTACAAAAACACGTTCAGAACCCGAAACTACCAAAACATATAATTCTCCATTTGCACCTCGTAATTTATAGGGCCCTTGGTTTCCCTCTTGACCTACAAAAGTGCTTTTTGCATATTTTCCCCTTACTAATGCAGCCGCACCAAATACCGTAGTTTTCGAATTGGTGTTCCCAAATTCAAAACGCGACGACAAACCTTGAACCTTTTTATTGAAATTTAAAAATTTCGAATTTCTATTTTCTAAAAATAAATCTCCGGCTCTAATATTCCATTTATCCGAACTTAATTCGATAAATATTTGATCAAATTCATCTAGTCTTTGAGAATATCCGCCTTCTTGCAACGGAATATTGTTGTCTTGAATGGACGCCCTTAACGTAACTTTATCCGATATTTTCCCTGAAATTTGGAGATCAAGTGCAGAATTTAAAACGGAGTTTTGGTTGTTACCAATAGTTATTCCACGAGTTAAACTCCCCGAAGTTGTCAATCCATCAAAAGGGACATATTTTTTTTTATTGGCAAAATTCACTTTGTATAAATCTCCTAAAGGTGCATCGTTACTTACCACACGACTTCTATCGTAAATGCTATATTCTTTAGTTAAGAAATCAGGAAATTTTAAAAACCGAACAATTAATGTGTCTTTATTATTTAGTAAATCCGGGCTAAATGTAAGTAGGCTTTTTTGGTAATCAATCTTATAAAATGAAGAGTCAATAGCTTTTCCTTTGTTATTTTCTAATTTAAAAAAACTAGAATTTAAACTCACGCTGTCCAGCTGAACTCCATTTTTTGAAGCGACTATTTTTTTGATTTTATAATGCGTAGAAAATTCTTGAGCTCTGAGCCCTGAGAAGGATACCAATAATAGCAAGTAAAATAACTTTCTCAACATAACAAGTATAACGCACAGACATCAAAAGTAGTGTGTTTTGTTTGAAAAAGCCAAGATTTGAATTTTCAATAACGCAATCGCTATTTTAATTTTCCTCTTTTGTGATAATTTGCATGGTTTCTCTACTCACTTGTTTCAACAAAACCACTTTGTTTTTTTCAACAATTTGCGCTGCCTTTTGATCAAAATGACGAATGGTGAAAAGAGATACATTCTCGTTATAGGAGATTTTAAACTTCTTCGAAAGTATCGATTTTAGTGCGTTAAAATTCCCGAATTTATCATCAATACAAACAGAAAAACTAATAGCCGAATTTTGTATCAAACTCACTTTCATCTTATATTGATGCAAAAGCGCAAATATTTCACTGATGTTTTCCTCCATTATAAATGAAAAATCTATAGAAGAAAGGGAAAGTAACAATTGGTTTTTCTTTAAAATGAAACAAGGTAAATGAGGATCTAAATCAGCACCTTTAGAAACGCTTGTTCCAGGTAAAGTAGGATTTATAAACGACTTTACAAATAATGGGATTTCCTTTTTTTGAAGTGGTTGTAACGTCTTTGGGTGAATTACCGTTGCTCCGTAAAACGCCAATTCGATGGCTTCACGATAGGAAATTTGATTTAATAATCTCGCATTTTCAAAATAACGAGGATCGGCATTCATCACGCCAGGAACGTCTTTCCAAATAGTTACACTTTCAGCATTTAGGCAGTAAGCAAAAATTGCAGCGGTATAATCGGAACCCTCGCGGCCTAAAGTGGTGGTAAAATTATTTTCATCTGAACCTAGGAAACCCTGAGTTACATTTAGCGTTTTTTTCTTAACAGTTTTCGAAATTAATTTTTGTGTGGTGTCCCAATCAACATTCGCATCACGGTAATTATTATCTGTTTTAATTAAATTTCTAACATCAATCCATTGGGTTTTAATCCCCATGAATCCCATATAGTGACTAATAATTGTAGTAGAAATTAATTCACCAAAACTCACAATTTGGTCGTAAACAAAATTATAATTCGGCGATTTATTCTGACTAATAAAATGATCTAATTCTGAAAACAATGAATTCACGTCTTTAAAAACAGCATTTTTATCGTCTTCAAAAAGATCTAAAAGAATTTGATTGTGGTACTTTTTTACTTCTTGAATTGAAGATTGCAGCTCAGGAGATTTCTCAAAATAGTTTTTAATAACTACCTCAAGCGCATTTGTAGTTTTTCCCATTGCAGAAATCACCAACAAAACATCCTCAAAACCAACAGTTTGCAAAACGCTGTGAACGTTTCTAATTCCTTCAGCATCTTTTACCGATGCACCACCAAATTTAAATATTCTCATTTCTTAAGATAATTATATTTTGTTTTTCTCTAAAAAAGCGTCAATTCCTTTTTCGTCCATTTGGGCCACCAGCCAATCTTTTAAAACTTTAGCACCCGATTTTTCGTAAAATTCAATCGCAGGCCTATTCCAATCCAATACATTCCACTCAATTCTTCGAACGCCATCACATTTGCCTTGAGCAATCACCTCGGAATACAATTTGAATCCCAATCCAGCACCTCGTTTTTCTTCCTTAACAATCAAATCTTCAAGGTGAATTGTCTTGCCTTTCCAAGTTGAATATCGGTAATAATACAAAGCCATTCCTACAATTTCTTCGTTTTCTTCGGCAATAAAAGTATGAAACAATGGGCTTTCGCCAAATCCATCTCGTTCTAAATCGGCAACAGTTACAACAACCGCATTAGGTTCTTTCTCAAAAGTGGCTAGCTCTTTTATGAGTCCCAAAACCGCAGGCATGTCTTCAATTTTTCCTTTTCTAATGTTCATTAAACGATCTTTTTGGTGTAGAATTCCTAATTTGAAACTTCTTTAAAAACAGATTTAAAATTTAAATTGCTAATTATTCAGCAAATATACAAATCTGACAAACTATCTGATAAATTTCGGTGCATTATCACAAAAATAACGATATTTGTGGAAAATTAACTACAACGTTATAGTAATGGAACAACGCAATAGAACACTGGGAGAATTTATTATCGAAAACCAAAATTCGTTTCAATATTCATCAGGGGAATTGTCAAGAATTATCAATTCTATTCGATTAGCGGCTAAAGTCGTAAACTATAAAGTAAACAAAGCCGGATTAGTAGATATTGTTGGTGCTGCTGGCGAACAAAATATTCAAGGCGAAGACCAACAAAAGCTTGACGTTTATGCGAATGAGATTTTCATTCAAACACTAATAAATCGAGAAATTGTTTGCGGAATTGCCTCCGAAGAAAACGATGAATTTATTACCGTTGCAGGAAATGACAATTGCCATAACAACAAATATGTAGTTTTAATGGACCCGCTTGACGGGTCTTCAAATATTGATGTGAACGTTTCTTTAGGGACCATTTTTTCAGTATATCGCAGAGTTTCACCCGTGGGAACCCCCGTTACTATGGAGGATTTTCTTCAACCAGGAATCAATCAGGTTGCTGCCGGTTATGTAATTTATGGCACTTCAACCATGCTAGTTTATACTACTGGAGACGGCGTGAACGGATTTACATTGAACCCTGCAATTGGGACTTTTTATCTTTCTCATCCTAATATGAAATTTGCCGAAAACGGAAATATCTATTCTATAAATGAGGGAAATTACATCCATTTTCCGCAAGGAGTAAAAGATTATATTAAATATTGCCAAACCGAAGAAGGCGACAGGCCCTATACTTCAAGATATATTGGTAGTTTGGTTTCCGATTTTCATAGAAACATGATTAAAGGTGGAATTTACATTTATCCAACCAGTTCAAAATCTCCAAAAGGGAAATTAAGGTTGTTATACGAATGCAATCCAATGGCTTTTATTGCTGAACAAGCTGGCGGAAAAGCTTCAGATGGATTTACTAGAATCATGGAAATTCAACCAAAAGAATTGCATGAAAGAGCGCCATTTTTCTGCGGAAGTAGTAATATGGTCAATAAAGCGGAAGAATTCATGCATCTTGCAAAATTGAGCAAGTATTAATTTACGAATTTTCTTATTTATTATAATTTATCTAAAGCAAAATTCCGTTCCTATTATTTTCAAAATAATTCGTAAGTTTGACATTCATTAAATCGCTAAAACATTACCTATGTCGGATTTTTGGATTTACTTCGAAGTTGGAATGCGTCATGTATTAAACCTATTTTCCTACGATCACGTATTGTTTTTGATTGCGTTAAGCGTTCCTTATGTATTTAAAGATTGGAAAAAAGTGTTGCTTTTAGTTTCCCTTTTCACCGTTGGTCACACCCTTGCATTGCTACTTTCAGTTTATGAAATTATAGTTGTAAAAGTAGATATTATAGAATTTTTAATACCAATCACGATATTAATTACTGCATTTTTTCACTTATTTACAGCTGGAAAATCAGCTAAAAATGAAAGCATAAGTGTTATTGGAGTTATCACATTATTCTTTGGAATTATTCATGGTTTAGGATTTGCAACGTATTTCAAATCAATTATTGGTGGAGCCTCAGATTCGAAATTACTTCCCCTTCTAGAATTTGCTACGGGAATTGAAGTTGCACAGATTGTAGTTGTTTTAGTATCATTAATTGCAGCCTATTGTGTGCAAACCCTTTTTAGATTTTCAAAAAGAGATTGGACTTTAGTAATGTCTTCATTTGTAATTGGTGTAGTTTTGCCAATGATAATTGAAAGTAAAATTTGGATTAGATAAAATGGAAAAAACGAAATTAAATAAATACGATAAAGCCTATCTTAGAATCGCATCAGAATGGGGACAACTTTCCTATTGCAAACGACGTCAAGTTGGAGCCATAATTGTTCGTGATAAAATGATTATTTCCGACGGATACAACGGGACGCCATCTGGGTTTGAAAATTGTTGTGAAGATGAAGAAGGGTTAACCCAATGGTTTGTTCTTCACGCTGAAGCAAATGCGATTTTAAAAGTAGCTCGTTCAACTCAAACTTGCGATGGAGCAACATTATATGTTACCCTTTCGCCATGTAAAGAATGCAGTAAACTAGTTCACCAATCTGGGATTAAAAGAGTAGTTTATCAAAATGGATATCGCGATGATTCGGGACTTCAATTTTTAATAAAAGCAGGAATAGAAGTAGAACAAATTTCGGATTTAGATTAATAAATGAAAATCAACCCCAACTATTATCCTGTCTTATTTTTTGGAACTTTAGCATTAGGAATACTGCTTGGGGCAACTCTTAATTTCCCTCAACAAGGCAATTTATCTGCTTCAGACAATCATAGAAACAAGCTCAATAAATTAATTGATTTTATTGATAATGAATATGTTGACAAGGTAAACACCGACTCCATAGTTGATATAGCGGCATCCAATATCCTTGATAAATTAGACCCACATTCTGTTTATGTTCCAAAAAGCGAACAAACTCAACTTGCAGAAACCATGAAAGGTGATTTTGTGGGAATTGGAGTTAATTTTTATATGTTAAATGACACTATTGCCATTGTAAATCCAGTTAAAGACGGACCTTCTGAAAAAGCCGGAATAAAATCGGGAGATCGGATTTTGTATGCCAATAAAGAAAAATTATTTGGCAGAAAACTAACTTCAGAAGATTTATATTCAAGATTAAAAGGAGAAAAAGGGACAGATGTTGCGCTTACCATTTATAGAAAAAGCGAAAATAAAAAATTTCAAATCCAACTACAACGAGATGTTGTTGCAATTGAAAGCGTTGCAGCAACAGTTATGATTAATCCAACTTTAGGATATATAAAAATCAATCGATTTGCCGAAACTACGCATGACGAATTCAAAAAAGGATTGTTGCAATTAAAGCAACAAGGCGCAAAATCATTGGTGATTGATGTTCGAGATAATGGCGGCGGTTACATGGAAATCGCTGCTGAAATTGCCGATGAATTATTAAAAGACAAGCAATTAATTGTTTTCACAAAAAACAAAAAAGGTAAAATAGACAAGACTTATGCCACTGAAGACGGAGAATTTGAATCGGGGAAAGTTTATATTTTAATAAATGAAAGTTCTGCATCTGCAAGTGAAATTTTAGCGGGTGCAATTCAAGATAACGATCGCGGAACGGTTATTGGCCGACGTTCATTTGGGAAAGGCTTGGTTCAACGAGAAATGAATTTCCAAGATGGATCTGCGGTTCGACTGACCATTGCTAGATATTATACTCCAACGGGGCGCTCAATTCAAAAGCCTTATCAAAAAGGGATAGACGATTATAATAGCGATTTCGATAAGCGATTGACTAATGGCGAATTGTATAAAAAAGACAGTATAAAAGTCGATTTAAAACTGAAATATAAAACTCCAAAAGGGAAGATTGTATATGGAGGCGGCGGAATTGTTCCCGATATTTTCGTTCCATTAGAAGTGGAACATGGCGACGAAGGAGTAATTTATTTAATGCAATCTGGAGCGACGGGTTATTATGTTTTTGAAGAATTAGACAAAAGCAGAAAACAATTCCAAGGATTGAAGTTGGCTCAATTAGTCGCAAAAATCGAAAACTCTGATATTTATTTTGAAAATTTCAAAAAGTATTTGTCGAAAAACGGTTTGGATCTTAAGTTAGAAAAAGACAAAAACCTGGTAAAAAGATATTTAGCAGCAGAATTTGTAAGACAATTATTAGGAGAAAATTATTACTATTCGCTTGTACTCAAGGAAGATTCGATGATTAAAAAAGTGCAAACTTTAAAATAAGAAATGTTACTTATTTTTGAATTTTGTCGTGACTTTGAGATTGAATTCCGTTATTCCACAATGTTAAAATATCAGTTGCAACCGCAGCGCCACTGCCCGCAGCAATAGAAAGTTGACTTCTCCAACCAGCAAGAGTTCCGGCAACATAAATCCCTTCAGTTACAAGGTGGTCGGTGTTTTTTAGTTGGATTCGTTGCTTTTCAGGAAGCGTTTTTTTATGTGTTTCCACAAATTCCATCAAGCCGTGTATGTCAAAAGTATTGGAATAACCAATGGCAACCACAATCGATTTTGTAGCGTAGGAATTTTTATTGGTTACAACATTAAAATTTGGAAATTTGCCTTCAATTCGGATTACTTTTTCACCTTCAATTTGATCAATATGAGGATATAATTCCGATAATTGTGTTAGGCTATCTTTTAATAAATCACTTCCTAAAGTTCCAGCGGGAATCCCGTAAGCATTATTAAATAAGGCTTCTTGCAGCGAAGATGTTTTTTGATGAGTAATAATTCCGATTTTTTTATCGGCCACAAAAGGTTTTTTAACTGCCGATCCTAAAACAAGTGCGCAGGACATACCAGAAACTCCGCCGCCAATAATTAAGGTGTCGTACATTGGAGAATTATTTAGAACGCTCTTCAATTTTTTTAGACATTCTAAAAATTAATAGAATTAAAACCGCACAAATTGAGGCTACAATTCCTATTAAAGCTAACGAATTTTTACTGTTAAATAAATTCGTGTAATCAAGTAAAGTGATATTAAAAACAATTAGCGCTAAGGCAATAACAACTAATATTGATGTAAAAATTTTCATTCCTGATGTATTTAAAACGTAAAAATAATAAAAAATTACCTACATAAATAAACCTTTAACATTACTGGCAAATAATTTAACAGCAATAGCGAGAAGTACAATTCCAAACGTTTTTCTGATGACTCCCAAACCGTTTTTTCCCAACATTTTTTCAATTTTTGCTGACGATTTTAATACAAGGTAAACCACAATAATATTTAATAAAATTGCAACTACAATGTTTTCTGTAACATATTGTGCTTTTAAAGAAAGCAATGTGGTCATGGTTCCAGCGCCTGCAATTAATGGAAATGCTATAGGGACAATTGAGGCCGAACTCGCTTCTTCATCGCGATATATACGAATTCCTAATATCATTTCTAATGCTAAAAAGAACAACACAAATGAACCCGCTACTGCAAATGAATTCACATCAATTCCAATAAGTTTTAAAAGACCTTCTCCCGCAAATAAAAACACAATCATGATTATTCCGGCCACAATTGAAGCTTTCTCAGATTCAATATGTCCGTGTTTACTTCTTAAATTTACAATAATAGGAATAGTTCCTACAATATCAATTACTGCAAAAAGCACCATTCCAACCGTTGCAATTTCTTTAAAATCGAATTCCATAATATGTCTGATTTAGAGCACAAAAGTAGTTAATTTGGAAGGAAATTGGCTGTAATTTTCGTTATTATTATATTATTTTTCGGGGCAATTCAAAACAATAGTTATCTTTGCGGCATGTTTCAAATAGGAAAAACCATAGTATCTGAAGACATTCTTGAAAAAGAATTCGTGTGTAATTTATCTGCTTGTAAAGGAGCTTGTTGTGTTGATGGAGATGCAGGAGCGCCTTTAAGCCAAGAAGAAACTTTAATTATGGAATCTATTTTTCCGAAAGTTAAACCTTTTTTAAGAAAAGAAGGAATTGACGCAATTGAAGCTCAAGGCACATGGACTAAAGGTAAAGAAGGCGATTTAGAAACGCCATTAGTTGACGATAAAGATTGTGCTTACGTAATTTATGACGGAGCAACCGCGCTTTGCGGAATTGAACAAGCCTACAACCAAGGAGTAATTGACTGGAAAAAACCTGTTTCTTGTCATTTGTATCCAATTCGAGTGAAAGATTTTACCGAATTTGCCGCTGTAAATTATGACAAATGGGAAATTTGTGACGACGCCTGTTCTTTAGGAAAAGAATTGGAAGTTCCGGTTTATAAATTTGTCAAAGAAGCCTTAATTCGTCGGTTTGGTGAAGACTGGTATTTGGAACTTGAAAAAGTTGCCGAAGAAATAAATAAATAATCACCTCATTTTTGTTTGGTATTTTCCTCTATTCCAAAATATAAAATTCCTAGATTTTACGGGACTTTAAGACTTTTTATTTTTTTTAAAATATTGACAATCAAGTAATTAAAAATAATTTTAAAAAACATCTGATGTTAATATGATTGTTAAAAACTAATGCCAATTGTGAATAAGTTTGCTTTTTTTAACCGCGATTATTCACAATCTTTGTAGTTCAGATTTTAATAATAATTCAACATTTTAATTAGATAAAAGTCAACCAATTATGGCATCAGTAGAACCAATTTTACAAGAAAACAAGAATCGCTTTGTGATTTTCCCTATCAAGCACCATGATATATGGGAATGGTATAAGAAAATGGAGGCTAGTTTTTGGACTGCCGAAGAAATTGATTTGTCTCAAGATATTAATGATTGGAACAATAAATTAAACGACGAGGAGCGCTATTTTATCAAGCATATTTTAGCATTTTTTGCCGCTTCTGATGGAATTGTTAATGAAAATTTAGCAGAGAACTTTGTGAATGAAGTTCAATATGCTGAAGCAAAATTCTTCTATGGGTTCCAAATTATGATGGAGAACATTCATAGCGAAACGTATTCGCTATTAATTGACACTTACGTAAAAGACGAATCAGAAAGAGATGAGTTATTCAACGCTTTAGAAGTTTTTCCTGCGATTAAGAAAAAAGCAGATTGGGCTTTAAAATGGATTGAATCTGATTCTTTTGCAGAAAGATTAATTGCTTTTGCCGCTGTTGAAGGAATTTTCTTTTCGGGAGCATTTTGTTCAATTTATTGGTTGAAAAAACGTGGTTTAATGCCAGGATTAACCTTTTCAAACGAGTTAATTTCTCGTGACGAAGGAGTTCACTGTGACTTTGCAGTGCATTTACACAACCACCATTTAGTAAATAAAGTGCCTAAATCTAGAATTCGTGAGATTATTGTGGACGCTTTAAATATTGAAAGAGAGTTTATTACCGAATCACTTCCGGTGAGTTTAATTGGAATGAATGCAGGTTTAATGACTCAGTATTTAGAGTTTGTTGCCGACAGATTACTAGTTGAATTAGGTTGCGATAGAGAATACAATACCTCAAATCCTTTTGATTTTATGGATATGATTTCCCTACAAGGAAAAACCAATTTCTTCGAAAAGAAAGTGGCAGAATATCAAAAATCAGGAGTGATGAATACCGATTCTCAAGCTCAAAAAATTAGTTTCGACGCTGATTTTTAATATAAAAATTCTAAACCATTCAAAGTTCCATTTTTGGAATGATTATTCGAAATTACCAATGCATCTGTAGCTTTTAGCCCAGATAGTAGAGAAAATCCTTTTTATTTTTTTAAATAAAAAGATTGCCACGGATAGCTGGATCAAGCTCCAAAAAATAAATACTGAAAAAAGTTCAGTATCATTACAAATAACCAAAACAGCGAAGGGATTTTCTGTTTTAAAAAATTAAAATTATGTACGTAGTAAAAAGAGATGGCCATAAAGAGCCAGTAATGTTCGACAAAATCACAGATAGAATTAAAAAACTATGCTATGGTTTGAACGATTTAGTTGATGCAGTAAAAGTCGCAATGCGAGTAATTGAAGGACTTTACGATGGAGTTTCTACGTCAGAATTGGATAATTTAGCTGCTGAAACGGCAGCATCAATGACCATTGCACATCCTGATTATGCACAATTAGCTGCGCGTATTGCGATTTCTAATTTGCATTCAAATACCAAAAAATCGTTCTCGGAAACCATGGACGATATGTACAATTACGTAAATCCTAGAAACGGACTTTCTGCGCCTTTACTTTCAGAAGAAGTGCACAAAGTGATCATGGAAAATGCTGAATTTTTGGATTCACACATCATTTACAACAGAGATTTTAACTACGATTACTTTGGTTTTAAAACCTTAGAGCGTTCTTATTTATTGAGAATTAACGGAAAAATTGTAGAGCGCCCTCAGCACATGTTAATGCGTGTATCTGTTGGAATTCACTTAGACGATTTGAAATCGGTGATTGAAACTTACGACTTAATGTCGAAAAAATACTTCACTCACGCTACGCCAACTTTATTTAACGCCGGAACTCCAAAACCACAAATGTCTTCTTGTTTCCTTTTAGCGATGCAAGACGATAGTATTGATGGAATTTACGATACGTTAAAACAAACGGCTAAAATTTCACAATCAGCGGGAGGAATTGGACTTTCAATTCATAATGTACGTGCTACAGGATCTTACATTCGTGGGACTAACGGAACGTCAAACGGGATTGTTCCAATGTTAAGAGTTTTCAATGATACTGCACGTTACGTGGATCAAGGTGGAGGAAAGCGTAAAGGTAGTTTTGCGATTTATATTGAAACATGGCATGCCGATATTTTCGATTTCCTAGATTTGAAAAAGAATACAGGAAAAGAAGAAATGCGTGCTAGAGATTTATTTTTTGCAATGTGGACTTCCGATTTATTCATGCAGCGTGTTCAAGATGATGGAAACTGGACTTTAATGTGTCCAAACGAATGTCCTGGACTTTATGATGTTCACGGTGAAGAATTTGAAGCGTTGTATACTTCCTATGAAGCCGCTGGAAAAGGAAGAAAAACGATTAAAGCACATGAATTATGGGAGAAAATTCTAGAATCACAAATTGAAACTGGAACTCCATACATGCTATATAAAGATGCTGCCAATAGAAAATCAAACCAGAAAAATTTAGGTACGATTCGTTCTTCGAATTTATGTACAGAAATAATGGAATATACCTCTAAGGATGAAATTGCCGTTTGTAATTTAGCTTCACTTTCATTACCGATGTTTGTTGAGGACGGTAAATTCAACCACGAATTATTTTTTACTGTTACTAAACGAGTAACTAGAAACTTAAATAAAGTAATTGATCGAAATTATTATCCTGTAAAAGAGGGTGAAAATTCTAATAAACGCCACCGTCCAATTGGATTAGGAGTTCAAGGATTGGCAGATGCTTTCATCATGTTGCGCATGCCGTTTACCAGTGATGAAGCTAAGAAATTGAATCAAAAAATTTTTGAAACGATGTATTTTGCAGCCGTAACCGCATCGATGGAAATGGCTATAGAAGAAGGACCGTATTCAAGCTATGAAGGTTCGCCGATATCGAAAGGAGAATTCCAACACAATCTTTGGGGGATAAAGGACGAAGAGCTTTCAGGACGTTGGGATTGGGGAGCATTGCGTAAAGAAGTGATGAAAAACGGGGTTAGAAACTCGCTTTTAGTCGCGCCAATGCCAACAGCTTCCACTTCACAAATATTAGGAAACAACGAAGCTTTTGAGCCTTACACTTCTAATATTTATACTCGTAGAGTTCTTTCCGGAGAGTTTATAGTAGTTAACAAACATTTATTGGAAGACTTGGTAAAACTAGGACTTTGGACAGAGACTTTGAAACAAGAATTAATGCGTGAAAACGGATCGGTTCAAAACTTGAATATTCCTCAAAACTTGAAGGATTTATACAAAACGGTTTGGGAAATGTCAATGAAAGATATTATTGATATGTCACGTCACAGAGGTTATTTTGTGGATCAATCGCAGTCGTTGAACTTATTTATGCAAAATGCTAATTATTCGAAATTAACATCAATGCACTTTTATGCTTGGCAATCAGGATTAAAAACGGGAATGTATTATTTAAGAACAAAAGCGGCAGTTGACGCGATTAAATTTACCTTAAATAATGATAAAAAAGCAGAACCTATTGAAGTTCAAGAACAAGAAGTAAAAGAGCCAGTTGCTGCGCCTGTAGAAACTCCAGCAGTTGAAATGACTCCTGAGGAGTACCGTGCGATGATAGAATTGGCTAAAAATGCGGGTCCTGAGGATTGCGAAATGTGTGGTAGTTAATTCATAATTTCACATTAAATCATAAAAAAACCGCTATTCGAAAGAGTAGCGGTTTTTTGTTTTAATCATTAATAACATTTCCTTTTTTATCGAAGAAATGATATTCAAAGTACGTGTAAGCGTCACGTGGTATTATTTTTACCCATTTTTTATATTCAAAAAACCATTTTGAACGAATGGATGGGAATCCTTTTGTAAGGTAGGCGCCTACAAATGGGTGTACGTTAAGTACTACATTTGGGTGCGTTTTTACAATTCTATCTAGATCAGAAATAATTCTGTCGATAATTAAAATTGGAGCTTCAATATCCCCTTTTTCATTATTGGGATCTTCTTCTCTGGTTTCAATATTTACTTCTGGTCGAACCCTTTGTCTTGTTATTTGGACTAATCCAAATTTACTTGGGGGTAATATTTTGTGTTTTGCTTTGTCATCACTCATTTCTTCTCTTAAGAAATCGTACAACACTTTTCTGTTTTCTGGATCTGATAAATCGATAAAATCTACTACTATAATTCCTCCCATATCACGCAGACGTAGTTGTCTTGCGATTTCTGCGGCAGCAATCATGTTCACTTCCATGGCTGTTTCTTCTTGATTAGAAGATTTATTGGAACGATTTCCGCTATTCACGTCAATAACGTGAAGGGCTTCGGTGTGTTCAATGATTAGATAAGCACCTTTGCTCATCGAAACATTTTTTCCAAATGAAGTTTTGATTTGTCTCTCTATATTGTATTTCTCGAAAATTGGAGTGTCGTTAGATTGATAAAACTTAACGATTGATGATTTTGAAGGTGCTATTTCTTGCAAATAGTCCTTTGTTTGGTTGTACAACTCTTCATCATCTATTTGAATTCCTGTGAAGGAATCATTAAAAACGTCTCTTAACATAGAAGAAGCTTTGTTAAGTTCTCCTAATATTTTGGACGGATGATGAGCGGTTGGTAATTTTTTACACATTGCAGTCCATCTGTCTAACAGGTTCTGCAAATCTTTTTCTAATTCGTCTGTATTTTTGCCTTCGGCTACTGTTCTCACAATAACTCCAAATCCTTTTGGTTTGATGGATTGTACTAATCGTTTTAGACGCTCTTTTTCTCCTTTTATCTCTATTTTTTGTGAAACAGAAACTCGGTCAGAAAAGGGAACGAGAACAATAAATCTTCCGGCAAGAGAAAGCTCAGAGCTAATTCTTGGTCCTTTAGTAGATATTGGTTCTTTTACGACTTGTACTAAAATTGACTGGTTTGGACTTAGAATGTCTAAGACCGTTCCATCTTTATCAATTTCTTTTTCAAACTGAAAGTTTTTAAGGTTGAAATCCTTTATTTTACCTGCGCTTACAAGCTTTATGAACTTCAGTTGGGAAGCAAGATTAGGTCCTAAATCGTGATAATGTAAAAAGGCATCTTTATCGTGGCCTACATTTACAAAAGCAGCGTTAAGTCCAGCAACTGGTTTTCTTATTTTGGCAATAAAAATATCACCAACTTGGAAATTGCTTTTTTCTTCTTCTTTGTGTAATTCAATTAGTTTTCCATCTTTTAATAAGGCAAAATCTACGGCTTCAGAACTAGATCTGATGATTAATTCTTTATTCACGCTGTAAATTTTTATCCGAACTTTT